>NZ_JBEXOV010000116.1:0-20073 GCF_040611715.1 Streptomyces sp. NPDC006544
CACCGCCACCGCCACCGACACCACCCCGGCCACCGCAACCACCACCTTCCCCCTCACCCTCACCTGGTTCTGAACCCGGCCACGACGGGCGGCGGAGGGCGGGACCGAGCGGGAGCGCACCCGGCGGCCCACGCCTACGCGCAGGACCCGCACAGCCCCCGGTAGGTGACGTCGACCCCGGACACCGTGAATCCGAACCGGTCCTCGACCGGGAGGTCGGCCAGCGGATCGCCGCCCGGGTGGACATCGCGGATCAGGCCGCAGCCGGAGCACACGAGGTGCTGGTGCGGGTGGTGGGCGTTGGGGTCGTAGCGCTTCGCCCGGCCGTCCGTGGCGATCTCCACGACCTCGCCGAGCGAGACCAGCTCGCCCAGCGCGTTGTAGACGGTTGCCCGGGAGATCTCAGGCAACCGCTTCACCGCGCGGGCGTGCACCTCGTCGGCCGTGAGATGGACGTGGTCGCCGTCGAGGACCTCCGCCACCACCCGCCGCTGGGACGTCATCCGCCAGCCGCGTCCTCGCAGCCGCTCCAGAAGGTCACTCATATCGGCTCACCTTTTCAGGTTCGACGGGGATGCCCCCAATTCTACCTGCGGACGTCCAGGATCCGACAGGACGGGGCCTTGGTCTTGTTCTTGACTTGGACTGTGTCGATCGTAGGATCGGTTTCGTCGACAGCCAAGGGACAGGAAGGCTCCAGAGCGGCGGGAGACCGGAGACCCGGCGTCAGGGTGACCCACGACGACGCCGGAGCCCGCCAGCGGGGCCCTGTGCCCGAACAACTCCACCGCATGCAGTTCCTGATCACCGAGACCGTCTGGTCCGGTCCGGAAGGATTCCCATGTCTGAGAACCATGATGCAATCGTCGTAGACGCCAAGTCCGAAGGCGGCGGAGGTGGTTGTCCCGTCGCGCACGAGCGGGCCCCGCACCCGACCCAGGGCGGCGGAAACCGGCAGTGGTGGCCGGAACGCCTCAATCTGAAGATCCTCGCCAAGAACCCGGCCGTGGCCAACCCCCTCGGCGAGGAGTTCGACTACGCCGCGGCCTTCGAGACGCTCGACCTGCCGGCGGTGAAGCGGGACATCGCGCAGGTGCTGACGACCTCGCAGGACTGGTGGCCCGCCGACTTCGGCCACTACGGCCCCCTGATGGTCCGCATGGCCTGGCACAGCGCCGGCACCTACCGCATCAGCGACGGGCGCGGCGGCGCCGGTGCCGGTCAGCAGCGCTTCGCCCCCCTCAACAGCTGGCCCGACAACGGCAACCTGGACAAGGCCCGCCGTCTGCTGTGGCCGGTCAAGAAGAAGTACGGACAGGCCCTTTCGTGGGCCGACCTCATGATCCTCACCGGCAACGTGGCCCTGGAGTCGATGGGTCTCGAGACCTTCGGGTTCGGCGGCGGCCGCGCCGACGTCTGGGAGCCCGACGAGGACGTCTACTGGGGCCCCGAGAGCACCTGGCTCGACGACGCGCGCTACACCGGCGACCGCGAGCTGGAGAACCCCCTCGGCGCGGTCCAGATGGGCCTCATCTACGTCAACCCCGAGGGCCCGAACGGCACTCCGGACCCGATCGCGGCGGCTCGCGACATCCGGGAGACCTTCCGCCGGATGGCGATGAACGACGAGGAGACGGTCGCCCTGATCGCGGGCGGCCACACCTTCGGCAAGACCCACGGCGCCGGCCCGGCGGACAACGTCGGCGACGACCCCGAGGCCGCACCGCTGGAGAGCCAGGGCCTGGGCTGGGCCAACTCCTTCGGCACCGGCAAGGGCGGCGACGCGATCACCAGCGGCCTCGAGGGCGTCTGGACGAACACCCCGATCACCTGGGACAACACCTTCTTCGACATCCTCTTCGGCTACGAGTGGGAGCTGTTCAAGAGCCCCGCCGGCGCCCACCAGTGGCGGCCGAAGGACGGCGCCGGCGCCGGGACCGTGCCCGACGCCCACGACGCGTCGAAGAGCCACGCGCCGACGATGCTGACGACCGACCTCGCGCTCCGGATCGACCCGGCCTACGAGCAGATCTCGCGGCGCTTCCACGAGAACCCCGCCGAGTTCGCGGACGCCTTCGCCCGCGCGTGGTTCAAGCTGACCCACCGCGACATGGGACCGGTCGTCCGCTACCTCGGCCCCGAGGTCCCCTCCGAGACACTGCTGTGGCAGGACCCGCTCCCCGAGGTGACGCACGAGCTCGTCGGGGCCGACGAGGCCGCCTCCCTCAAGGAGCAGGTCCTCGCCTCCGGCCTGTCGGTCTCCCAGCTCGTGTCCACGGCCTGGGCCTCGGCCTCGTCCTTCCGCGGCAGCGACAAGCGCGGCGGCGCCAACGGCGCGCGCGTCCGCCTCCAGCCGCAGAGCGGCTGGGAGGTCAACGAACCCGACGAGCTGGCGACGGTACTGCGCACCCTCGAGGGCATCCGCAGCTCCTTCAACGCGGCACGGACCGACGGCAAGCAGATCTCGCTGGCCGACCTGATCGTGCTGGCCGGCGCCGCCGCCGTCGAGCAGGCCGCGAAGGTCGCCGGCGTCGAGGTCCGGGTCCCCTTCACGCCGGGACGCGTGGACGCGTCGCAGGAGCAGACCGACGTGGAGTCGTTCGCCGCGCTCGAGCCGACCGCCGACGGGTTCCGCAACTACCTCGGCAAGGGCAACCGGCTGCCGGCCGAGTACCTGCTGCTCGACAGGGCGAACCTGCTGAACCTGAGCGCCCCCGAGATGACGGTCCTCGTCGGCGGCCTGCGGGTCCTCGGCGCGAACCACCAGCAGTCGCAGCTCGGCGTCCTCACCAGCGAGCCCGGGACCCTGACGAACGACTTCTTCGTCAACCTGCTCGACCTGGGCACGACCTGGAAGGCGACCTCCGAGGACGCGCACGCCTTCGAGGGCCGCGACGCCGCCACGGGCGAGGTCAAGTGGACCGGCAGCCGCGCCGACCTCGTCTTCGGATCGAACTCCGAACTGCGCGCGCTTGCGGAGGTCTACGCGAGCGACGACGCGCGGGAGAAGTTCGTGAAGGACTTCGTCGCCGCCTGGGACAAGGTGATGAACCTGGACCGGTTCGACCTGGTCTGAGCCCGGTTCCGAGCCCGGGCCCGGGCCTGCGCTCGGGTCCGGGTCCGGTCATGGCGTCCGGGCCGGCAGGCCGCGGCCGGCCCGGACGCCGTCGGCCGTACATCCGGTTGGCCGATCAGCGGAAGCCGCGGTCGCTGCGGCGGGGCAGGCTGTCTCCAGGACCGACACCACCGCACAGACGAGGATCCGCGCCATGTCCCTCAGCCGGCGTATCAGCATCATCGCGGGGTCGGCAGCGCTGCTGCTGACGGCTACTGCCTGCTCGGGCCTGGGCCGGAGCACGGTGGGCGTGCTCAACTTCCGCGGCCACGACTCGCCCGTCGTGCTGAGCTACTCCAACACCCCGGTCAAGGGCTGCCACAAGATCGCCATCCCGAAGGGGGCGACCCACGTGGAGAACAGCACCCTCGTCGACATCGTCCTGTACCGCACGGAGAACTGCCGGAAGGTCGACGGGGCCGACGGCGTCTACGTCGCGACGACGCTCTCGAACGTGACGGCCCCCGAAACCCTGCCCTGGCGCAGCTTCAGCGTCATCCACTGAGGCCCGGAGCCCCCGGGTCCCGCGAGGTCCCCGGGGGCCGTACGGCCCCCGGGGACCGCGATCAGTCGGTGCCGGATTCCATCGCGGCGCGGTCGAGCATCTGCTCGTCGTCGCCCTCGGCGCGACCGCGGGAGGCGATGACCTCGGCGCCGCCCTGCGGCATCGCGCCGATCAGGCCCGTCGAGGCGGCCTGGGCCGCGCCGATCAGGGTGGCGTGCGTATTGCCGACGATGCCCAGGGCGGAGTACTGCTCCAGCTTGGCCCGGGAGTCGGCGATGTCGAGGTTGCGCATGGTGAGCTGGCCGATCCGGTCCACCGGGCCGAACGCCGAGTCCTCGGTGCGCTCCATGGACAGCTTGTCCGGGTGGTAGCTGAACGCCGGGCCGGAGGTGTCCATGAGCGAGTAGTCCTCGCCGCGACGCAGCCGCAGCGTCACCTCTCCGGTGACCGCCGCGCCCACCCAGCGCTGCAGCGACTCGCGGATCATCAGCGCCTGCGGGTCGAGCCAGCGGCCCTCGTACATGAGGCGGCCGAGGCGCCGGCCCTCGTTGTGGTACTGCGCGACGGTGTCCTCGTTGTGGATCGCGTTGACCAGACGCTCGTACGCGGCGTGCAGCAGCGCCATGCCCGGGGCCTCGTAGATGCCGCGGCTCTTGGCCTCGATCACCCGGTTCTCGATCTGGTCGGACATGCCCAGGCCGTGGCGGCCGCCGATGGAGTTGGCCTCCATGACCAGGTCCACGGCGGAGGAGAACTCCTTGCCGTTGATCGTCACCGGGCGGCCCTGGTCGAAGCCGATCGTGACGTCCTCGGCGGCGATCTCGACCTCGGGGTCCCAGAACCGTACGCCCATGATCGGCTGGACGGTCTCCACACCGGTGTCGAGGTGCTCCAGGGTCTTCGCCTCGTGCGTGGCGCCCCAGATGTTGGCGTCGGTGGAGTACGCCTTCTCCGTGCTGTCGCGGTACGGCAGCCCGTGGGCCACCAGCCACTCCGACATCTCCTTGCGCCCGCCGAGCTCGGTGACGAAGTCGGCGTCGAGCCAGGGCTTGTAGATGCGCAGGTGGGGGTTGGCGAGCAGGCCGTAGCGGTAGAACCGCTCGATGTCGTTGCCCTTGAACGTGGAGCCGTCGCCCCAGATCTGCACGTCGTCCTCGACCATCGCCCGGACCAGCAGGGTCCCGGTCACCGCGCGGCCGAGCGGCGTCGTGTTGAAGTAGGAGCGCCCGCCCGAGCGGATGTGGAACGCGCCGCACGTGAGTGCGGCCAGGCCCTCCTCGACCAGCGCCGCGCGGCAGTCGACCAGGCGCGCGATCTCGGCGCCGTACGCCGACGCGCGGCCGGGCACCGACGCGATGTCGGGCTCGTCGTACTGGCCGATGTCGGCGGTGTAGGTGCACGGGACGGCGCCCTTGTCGCGCATCCACGCGACGGCGACGGAGGTGTCGAGGCCGCCGGAGAAGGCGATGCCGACGCGTTCGCCGGTGGGCAGGGAGGTGAGAACCTTAGACATAGGAAGATTATGCGTCCTCATGCATGATCATGCAACATCCGGGCGGGCGCGTGTCAGGTGGCCCGCTCCGCGTCGGCGGTACGGACCTCCGCGCGGGGGGTGTCGGGCGCGTCCTCGATCACGCCCTCGACCGGGGTCCGCAGCGGGGAGAGCCAGGCGACCCCGGCGATGGCCAGGCGGAGCAGGCCGCCGACGATGATGATCAGGTACATGTCGTGGAAGGCGGACTCCAGAGCGCCGGCCAGGAAGGCGGAGACCGGGATGGAGGCGAAGGCCAGCATGCGGGTACTGGCCACGACCCGGCCCAGCAGTTCGCGGGGGACGATCTTCTGGCGAAGGGTGAACCAGGCGACGGGATTGATGGAGCCGAGCGCGTAGAGCGCGCCCCAGATGGCGCCGATGGCCAGCGGGCCGCGCGCCGGGATCAGCAGCAGGGTGCCCAGGCCGGCCAGAGCCGTGGTGGTGATCAGGATCCGGCCGGGTGGGTACTTCTGCACCAGGCGGCCGGCGACCGCCGCGCCCAGCACGGCTCCGACGCCCTGCGCGGCCAGCACCACGCCGATCACCTGGGGGCTCATGTGCCGGTAGGTGGTCAGGTAGAAGATGAAGTTCGCCTGGATCAGCCAGATCGCGAAATTGGTGCCGGTGAACATCAGCGAACCGGCCGCGAGGACCGGGTTCCGGCGGAAGACGTACCTCAGGGCCACGCGGACGTCCTGGACGAAGGTGGCCCTGGGCGGCGGGGTCCGCTCGCCCTTGGCGGCGGTGGGACGGATCAGCAGGATGGCGACGGCGGAGACGGCGAACGTCGCCGCGTTGACGTAGATGGTGGTCTGGTAGCCGAGGAACATCACCAGGCCGCCCGCCGCCGCGGGGCCGATCATGCTCATGACGTTGTCCCCGGAGTGCATCCAGCTGTTGGCGGGGCCGAGACGGTCGGCCGGCACCACCTCGGGCAGGAAGCTCTGGAACGCCGGGTGGTAGACGGGCTCCACGCAGGCCAGCAGGAAGGCCGTGAGGTAGATCGGCCACAGCGCGGTGCTGCCGGTGGACACCACCACCGCGAGCGCGGTGGCGATGACGGCGGCGGTCATGTCACCGAAGACGAGCAGCCTGCGGCGGTCGAACCTGTCGGCGAACACCCCGCCCGGCAGGGACAGCAGCAGGAACGGAATGTACTCGACGGCGTAGACGGCGCCGGTGCTCAGGGCGGAACCGGTGAGCTCGAGGACCAGCAGCGGCAGGGCGAGCCGGTAGAGCCAGTTGCCCAGTGAGGACGTGAGGTAGGCGGTCAGCAGGGTGTAGTAGCGGCTTCCCACGGGGCTTCTCCAGATAGTCGTTCACCGGCCGGACGTGCGCCGGTCGTTCACCGGCCGTTCGTGCGCCGGGCCGTGCGTCGGTCGGTCGTGCACCCTTGGGTGCACCGGTCAGGATCCGGGGTCGTCGTCCGTGTCGTCCTCGGTGTCCTCGGTGTTCCCGGTGTCCTCGGGGCGCAGCAGCCGGGCCAGTTCCGCGTACGGCAGCCCGGACTCGTCCGCGACGGCCTCCGACGGCCCGCCGGCGGCGATGACGGCGTACGCACGGCGGGCCTGGGCGAGCGCCAGCCGGTACAGGCCGGAGCCAGTGGAGACCCGGCGCACGCCGAGGCCGGCCAGTTCGACGAGCGTCGGCAGTCCCGGGCGGAGCAGCAGGTTGAGCGGGGCTCCGTCGACCGCTTCGACGAGCCTTCGGACGGCCGCCGGGCCGTCCGGATCGGTCCGTGCGGGATAGCCGGGGGCGAAGACCCCGTCCGCCCCGGCCGCCACGTACCGGCGCAGCCGGGCCGCGCCGGCTTCGAAGCGCCGGGCCGGAGCCGACGCGGCCGGGTGCCACCACACGTCCGTCCGGGCGTTGACGAACAGGGGGAGCCCCCGGTCGGTCGCCGCGGCGCGGGCCGCGGCAAGTCTTTCGGCGTGCTCGGCCGGTTCGGCCAGGGCGCCACCGCCGGCCGGGTCGTTCTCCGGCAGGCCGTCCTCCAGGTTGATGCCGCTGATCCCGAGGTCCAGCAGCTCGCCGACGAAGCGGTGGACCCCCTTGGCGTCGTCGGCATAGCCGCGCTCCAGGTCCACCGAGACCGGCAGCGCGGTGGCCGCGCGGATCCCCTCGACCGCGCGCAGCAGCTCGGCCGGCGCAAGCTGCTGCCCGTCACCGACCCCGTGCGCGGCGGCCAGGCCGGCGCTCGTGGTGCCCAGGGCGCGCACCGAGGGCAGCGCCGAGAACAGGCGGGCGCTGACCGTGTCCCACACGCAGGGCAGGAACAGCAGCTCGCCCGGCCGGTGCAGGGCGTGGAAGGGCGAGGGGGCGGGTGCGGGCATCGGGTGGCTCAGGCCCTCGCCGCGAGGCCGGACGGCGGGGCATCGGCCCCGGCCGTGGGCCCGCACACCGGGCAGTCGCTCTGCCGTTCCCAGCGTTCGCTCTCACCCATGGCGTAGTCCGCGAACCGCAGTTCCATCAGCCGGCCCGCGGCGACCGGCGGGGCGATGCCGGTGACGAGCCTGGTCAGTTCGCCGATGAGGAAGCCGGTGGTCATCGTCACCAGCGGGCAGAACGCCGCGTTGTCGCCGCCGATCTGGCGGTCCCGCTTCTCCTGCAGCAGTTGTCCGGAGACCTCGTCGGAGGCGAAGGTCTGGCGGCGCCAGCACTCGATGCAGCCGGTCGTGCCGGGCAGCATCGTGTAGTACACGGCGCGTTGCGTCTCCAACCCGCCGGTGATCAGGGGCACTCCGGCCCGTACGCAGGCCTCGTTCACCCAGTTCGCGATCTCCATCTTGGGCCGGTCGGCCACGGAGATGCACACGTCCGCGTCTTCCAGTACCCGGGTCACGTCCTCGACGGAGGAGATCCGCAGGTCGACCGGCTCGATGTCGATGTGCGGGTTGAACTGCTTCACCCGGTCGACCGCCAGGTGCAGCTTCTCCTTGCCGATGTCCTCCTCGCGGTAGAGGATCTGCCGGTTGAGGTTGGACAGTTCGACCCGGTCGAACTCCACGGCCCGTACGTGGCCCACGCCCATCGCGGCCATGTCGAGCAGGATGTGCGAGCCGAGGCCGCCCAGGCCGAGCAGGGTGACCCGGCAGTCGCGGAGCCTGCGCTGCAGGTCGTACTTGTTGTCGTCCATGCGGGCGAACGAGCCGAAGAAGTTGATGTTGCGTTCCCAGCGCTTCAGTTCGTGCGCCTCGAGTACGCCGTCCGCCGTCTGCTGGTCGTCCAGCAGGAACCGGGCCTCGTCGAACTGGGTCAGGGCCTCGTCGACGTCCTGGCGGGTCACCTCGGGGAAATCGGCGCTCAGTTCCCTGTGCACCTGCTCGGTGGTGCGCGTGCCGTCCAGCAGCGCGAGGAGGCGGCGGACGGCCCCGGTCGGGTCGGCGATCTCGGTGACCTCGCCGTAGCCGCCGATGAAGATCGTCTCCCCCGAGCCGAAGGTGGGCGAGGTGTGCTTGAGCTGGGGCCTGCGGGTTGCGGCGGGGGCCATCGACGATTTCCTTCCGCGATACTGGGCCGTGAGGCGGGCCGGAGAGGTCCGCCGGATGACCTCCGCGGGTGGGCGATTGGCGCGCCCACCCGCGGAGTCGTGACATCGAGGGGTCAGTGCCCCCCGGGGGAGGGCGTTCAGCCCTCGTGCGACTGGCCGGCGACGCTGGCCTTGCGGGTGGTCATGGCAACGGACATGGTGGACACCTCCTCTGCGTGTCGAGCGGGCGTGAGGGGCCGGGCCCCTCGGGGGAGGGGGTTCAGCCCTCGTGCGACTGGCCGGCGACGCTGGCCTTGCGGGTGGTCATGGCAACGGACATGGAGAACACCTCCTTTCGGTCCTTCTCAGGGTTCGGACATCCCACGTACCGCTGAGCGCGGGACGTGGAGGTCTGTGAGGGAGCGCAACTCCTCCAGCGTGAGCGCCAGATGCGAGACGGCTCCGCGCCAGGCTCCCGCCTGCCCGCCGGTCACCAGGGCGAGCAAGGCCGCGGGGCTGCGGGTGTCACCGAGCCGGAGCATCGCCGTCAGCCGGCCGCCGAAACCGCGGGGGTCGGCCTCGAAGCGGCTCAGCAGGGTGAGTGCCGACAACTGGCCGTACACGTAGGCGTAGTTCGATCCGGGGGAGGTGAACAGCGAACCCAGGTAGCTCCACCACAGGCGGTACTCGCCGGTCAGCCGCACCGCGGGGCCGTAGAGCCGGCGCTGCCCCTCGCACCACAGCGCGTCGATGTGTTCCGGCTCCAGGGCCGCCCCGGCGCGCGCCCGGTCGTGCAGCGCCACCTCGAACGCGTGCAGGGCCGCGTGCCGTCCGATCGCGACCATCTGGTCCTCCAGCCAGCGCGCCAGCCAGGCCAGTCGCACCGCCGGATCGGTCGCTTCGGCCAGGAGCCGGCGTACGGCCACCGCTTCGCAGAAGAGTGCGACGGTTTCGGCCATCACCGGTGCCGGAGTGGCCGCGAGATAAGGCTGTCCGGCCGCCAGCTGGATGTGTACGGCATGCCCGAGTTCATGGGTCAGGGTCAGTACGTCGCGCGGCTTACCGGAGAAGATCATGGAAATGCAGGGAAGCTGCCCCGGAATGGACTGGGTGTAGGCGCTCTGGCGCTTTCCGGGACGCGGGACCGCGTCGATCCTGCCGTTGTCGATCATTTTCAGGGACAGCTCGGCGAATACCGGAGAAATAGCTTCCATGACCGAAAGGGCCACACCCAGCGCCTCGGCCCAGGTGATTTCCGGCGAGGGGGATCCGACGGGAGCGTACCTGTCGTAGTCGGCGAAATCGTCGATCCCCAGCAATTCCCGCTTGAGGAGGTAATAGGAGTGGATCAGCGGCAGGCATTCCTCGGAGGCGGCGAGGAGCTCGTCGAGTTCCGCCTGCGGGACCTGGTCCAGGACCCGCCGCTCGTGCAGCCAGTCCGTGCCCCGGATCCCGGCGCGGGTCTCGCCGTCGGTCACCGTCATCGCGAGGGTGAAGGCGCGCAGTCCGGCCTGGCCGGCCAGTGCCCGGCTGACCGCCGCGTGCGTCGTTCGGCGGGCGTCGCGCTCCGCGTCGTACAGACCCGGCAGGACCTCGCCGATGCTGCGCGAAGCTCCGTCCGCGTCGACCGACAGGGAGCGGAGCAGCTGCTGGGCCAGCCGCGCCCAGCCCTCGCCGCCGGTCGGAAGCAGGTGCGCGAGGACGGTTTCCTGCGCCTCGGGCAGGTGTCGCGCATGAGCGGTCCGGACCTTGGCGACGAAGTGCGCGTAGGGACCGAGGCCTTCCCGGTCCGTGCCGCCCGGTCCGTCCGGCTTTCGCGCGCCGAGCTCGGGTTCGAAGAAGGCGAGCTCCGAGGCGAGTTCGGCCCAGGCCCGGTCGCAGCGGGCGGTCAGGGGGTCCGACTGGAGGAGTTCGGCATAGCAGGAGGCTTCCTGGGCCCGTGCGACGCACCGCTCGTAGCGCCGGATGGCGGCCGGGAGGGAAACCGGATCCAGATCCGTCAGTGAGCCCGCGTACGCTTCCGCTGTCTCTCGCGCCTCGGTCAGGGCCTCGTTCAATAACTCTTCGACTAATCGAGAGTGCGGCTCGGGGAAGAGGGTGGGCATTTCCCAATGCGGAACGGGCAGATCCGGAGGAAGGTCTCTGCGCTCCGACATTTGCCCCCCTTGGTTTTCTCCGGCTTCTTCGCCGAGGTCCAGGTGTCCGCTATGTGGTGACGCTACTGCATAGGACACTAGGGGAGGCGTCGCGCAGGAGTCAAGTCTCCCTGTGGATAGGCTTGAATGTCATTTCGAAAGTAGCTTGCAGTTCGATCGAGGGTTACATTCCGCATTGAAGGGCCCCCGATGTCCGAATTCTGACTGCGGAACGTCATCCTTTTCGTACACGCGTCCTGGCCGGATTTCCCCCGCCGCTACCGGCGTGTTCCTGCCAATGCCCCGCCGGCGGCGGGCCGGGCACGGTCCGGCCGAAGTCCTGGGCCGCGTGCAGGCCGTAGGGACGGAGTCTGAGACGGTCTGGGCATGACCGCCACCGAGATGACCACCGTCAGCGCCCGGGAGCTCAACCGCTCCACCCTCGCCCGGCAGTTGCTGCTGCGGCGGGAGCCGCTGGGGGCCGCCGACGGGGTCCGGCGCGTGGTCGCCGTACAGGCGCAGCACGCCGCATCCCCGTACCTCGCGCTGTGGAACCGGCTCGAGGCCTTCGACCCGGCCGGCCTCGACGCCGCCTTCGCCGGCCACGAGGTCCTCAAGGCGACCCTGATGCGGATCACGCTGCACGCCGTCCACCGCGGGGACTTCGCCGCGTTCCGCGAAGCCGTACAGCCGGGGGTGCGGGCCGCCCGCCTGGGCGACCGCTTCACCGCGTCGGGGCTGACGGCCGACATCGCCGACGCGCTGGTCCCGGAACTGCTGGCCTTCGCCGACCGGCCCCGTACCAACGCGGAGTGCGAGGCCTGGCTGGGGCGGCGGCTGGGGGCGCCCGCGCAGCCCGGAGCGTGGTGGGGGATCAGGCAGTTGGCGCCGCTGCTGCACGCGCCCACGGCGCCGCCGTGGTCGTTCGGCGACCGGCCCGCGTACATCGCGCCCCCGGTCGTACCGCGAGTGGTGCCGGCGGACCCGGAGGCGTCCGACGCCTCGCTGCGCACGCTCGTCCTGCGCTATCTCGAAGGTTTCGGACCGGCGTCGGTGGCGGACGTGGCGCAGTTCGCGACGGTCCCCCGGGTCAGGGTCAGGAAGGCGCTGCGGGAGCTCCAGGACGTGGGTTCCGGGCGGCCGGAAGGGCCGGGAAGGGGGGAGCTCCTCCGCCTCGAAGGGCCCAACGGCGAGGAGTTGTTCGACGTTCCGGGCGGCCCGCGTCCGGCCGGGGACACACCGGCGCCGCCCCGGCTGATGGCCATGTGGGACAGCCTCCTGCTGGCGTACTCCGACCGCGGCCGCGTCATCCCGCCGGAGTACCGCAAGCTCGTCTGCCGGATGAACGGCGACACGCTGGCGACCCTGCTGGTCGACGGGTACGTGGCCGGGGTGTGGCGCCCGGCCGAGGGAGGGATCGAGGCCACCGCCTTCCACCCCCTGCCGGAGGAGGTCTGGGGGGCGCTCGCCGACGAGGCCCGCTCACTGACCGCCTTCCTCGCCGAGCGGGATCCGAGGGTCTACAGCCGGTACGCGCACTGGTGGGCCAGACTGCCGAGCGCCGAGGTCCGGGTGCTGCCCGGGGGCTGAGGAGGGGCCCGCGCGGGGGAGGGCCCCTTCGAGGTGCTGGGCGCCGCGGGCCTGGCTACGCTGCGCAGGGAGCGGGGCGGAGCGTTCCGCCGGGCGGAACGGGACCAGACCATGAGCACCCCCACCGACACCGTGACCCTGGAGCGGCACATCGCGGCCCGCCCCGAGACCGTCTTCGCCTTCCTCGCCGACCGCGAGCGATGGCTGTCGTGGATGGGCACCGAGGGCGCCTTCGCCTTCGAGCCCGGGGGCGCGTACCGCGTCCGGGTCGACGACGAGCACACCGCCGCCGGCCGCTTCCTCACCGTCGACCCGCCCGCCCGGCTGGTCTTCACGTGGGGCTGGGAGGCCGGCCGGACGCCCCTGCCGCCCGGCTCCACCACCGTGGAGATCACCCTCGAACCCCGCCCCGGGGGCACCCTGCTGCACCTGGTCCACCGCGGCCTGCCCTCCGAGGCGGCCTGCTTCCTGCACGCCGAGGGCTGGCAGCACTACGTTGACCGCCTCGCGGACCGCGCCGAGAGCCCGGGACCGGTCTCTCCCGGCCGGTAGGGGCCGCCCCGCACGGACGCTGCGACGCGCGGTCCATGCCGTGGGGGAACCGTCCCGGATCCACGCGGCGATGGCCGCCGGTACGTGGCCGCGGGCCGGCCTTTTCACCGGCGCCCCGTGCGGTACGCATCGGCACGCCAATACGCCGGAATCGGCCTGGTATCCACCTCTTTCGGTAGACTTCGGCACGGAGGGGCAGCTCGTCGGGCCGGCCGCGTCCCTCCCGGCCTCGGCACGCGGCTCGGTGCCTCGATGTCGGCCCCCAGCGATCCCGATGCGGTACCCGGCATGAGAGTGGTGGCTGATCGATGGGGGCAGGCCGAGGTTTCCTGGAAGGCCGCGAGATCGCCGGCTACCAGCTGGAGCGCGAGATCGGCCGTGGGGACATGTCCCTCGTCTACCGCGCCGTGGACCTCCGGCTGGACCGTACGGTCGCGCTCAAGCTCCTCGCCCCCGAGCTCGCCCGGGACGAGGCCTTCCGGCGCCGCTTCGCCCATGACTCGCGGGTGGCCGCGGCGATCGACCACCCGCACATCGTGCCGGTCCTCGAAGCCGGCGAGTCCGACGGGATCCTGTACGTCGCCACCCGGTACATCCCCGGTCCGGACCTGCGGACCCTGCTCGACCAGGAGGGCACCCTTCCCGTTCCCGCCGCCCTCCGGATCGCCGCCCAGGTGGCGTCCGCCCTCGACGCGGCCCACGAGCACGACCTGGTGCACCGGGACGTCAGACCCGCCAGCATCCTGGTCGCCCGGGGAACCGACAGCGACCACCCCGCGCACGCCTACCTCACGGATTTCGGCCTGACGGAGAGATCGCTCGCGCTCACGGGGTTCACCACCGCGGGCACGTTCGTCGGGACGCTCGCCTACACGGCGCCGGAACAGATCTCCGGCCGCCCGGTGGACGGCCGGAGCGACCTCTACAGCCTCGCCTGTGTCGTCTACGAATCCCTCGCCGGGGGGCCGCCCTTCGAGCGCGACGACGACATGGCGCTGCTGTGGGCGCACCAGTACGATCCGCCGCCCGCACTCTCCGGGAGGCGCCCGGGGACCGCCCCTGGTGTCGATGCCGTGATGGCGAAGGCGCTGGCCAAGTCTCCTGAGGAGCGCTACGCCACATGCCTGGAGTTCGTTGCCGAGTTGCGCGCCGCCTTCCGCCCGGACGCGCCGAGCCGGTCCGCGCGGATGCCGGACGCGCCGGTGCCGTACCTGCCTCCGTCCCCCGCGCCGGCCCCGTCCACGCCGGGCGGCTCGGCCGAGAGCACACCCGGACCGCCCTTCGACGAAGACGACGACGAATGGTGAGGCGTGGAGTGGTGACGCGTGGGTGACATCGCCAGGAGTGCCCTCGGCGGCGCGTGGACGGTGTTGGTGGGATGGCTCTTGCCGACCGCGTTGAACGTGAGCCTGTTCGTCGTGGCCGTCTTGCCGAGCCTGCGGCGCACCGGCTGGTCCGCGCAGCTGTGGTCCTCGGGCGTCACGCCCCTGTCCGTCGGCGTGCTGGCCGTCTCGGTCCTTCTCGGGCTGGCACTCAACGCCCTGCAAAACCCCCTCTACCGCGTCCTGGAGGGGTACGCCCTCTGGCCGGGAGCGCTCGCCTCGTACGCGTGCGCGCGCCGACGGCGGACCAAGCAGGATCTGCAGGACCGCATCGGGCTGCTCCGGCTCGAGCGGCAGGAGCGGGACGGCCCGCTGGCCCCGGAGGACACCGCCCGGCTGACCGCCTTGCGCGCCAACCGGCGGATCGCCCGGGCCGCCCGCAAGGACCGGCGGCGTTCGGCTGTCCAGCGCTCGCTGCTCCGCGAACGGCTCGCTCGCTTCCCGGTCGACGACGCGCAGTTGGCGCCGACGAGGCTGGGCAACGCGATCCGGCGCTTCGAGGAGTACGGCTACGACCGGTTCCGCCTCGACACCCAGGTGATGTGGAACGAACTGACCGGCAGCGCTCCGGAGCCGGTCCGCCGCCAGGTCGATCTCGCGCGCGCGAACGTCGACTTCTTCGTCGCCCTCCTCTGCGGCCACTGCGCTGTCGTCCTGTGCGCGGCGGTGGCCCTGACAGCGGCCCGTCCCGATGTCCCGCTGCTCCTCGCGGCCATCGTCGTGCCGGGCCTCCTGGTCCCGGTGTGGTACCGCGCGGCGGTGTCGGCGACCGACGAATGGTCCGCAGCCGTACGGGCACTCGTGAACACGGGACGCAAACCGCTCGCCGAATCCCTCGGCCTCCGCCTGCCGGGCGACCTGGCGGGGGAGCGCGCGATGTGGGCCCTGGTCTCCAAGATGTCGCGCTTGCCGCACCACGAACGTGCCGCGGGACTGGACCCGTTCCGGGCAGGACGCTCCGAGGGCCCACCCGCTGCGGAGTACGGAGGCGGCATGAGCGCGCGCTGAGTACGCTCACCCACACCGGACTGGGTACGTGAGCGGTTGTCCGCCGCGCGCGGCGCCGCAAGGGTGGACGCATGCGCCGACTACCGATCCTCGCCCCGCTGTTGCTGTTCACCGTCGGCTGCGGGGTGCTGCAGTCCTCCGAGGCCGAGGCCGCGGACGCCGCACGGGAGGCGGCCAGGAAGACGGGCCAGCGGCTCTACGGTCAGCGTCCGCGCACGGCGGAGGAGGTCGGGAGCTCCGCATCCCGCATCGACGGGGTGGAGGTCATGCGGGTGACCGGCACCTCGACACACGAGGGGAAGGGCGTCGACGTGATCGTCCGCACGTCCGGCTCGGCGGACAAGGGATGGCTGAACCCCGAGGAGGTCCTCGTGCGGCGCTGTTTCTCGCTACGGGTCTCGCCCACGTCGCAGTGGCGTGAGGATCCCCGTGACGTGGACTGCCCGGACGGCCCCGCGCTGACGTTCGCGCCGCCCCCCGAACCGCCGCGGCTGCCGTACGAGGAGCTCCGCGCGCGACTCCCCCGGGTGCCGGAGGGCGGCCGGGCGGACGAGGCCGAGGTGCGCCGTACGCTCGCCGCCCTGGTCGGGGATCCGGCGATCCGCACCGAGGTGAAGGCGGAAGGCGACCGGGTCGGTGTTCTCCTGTCGGTCCAGGGCAACGGTTTCGACGCGCAGGACTGTCTCCTTGCCCGCGTGGGCCCCGGCGCCACCGTGGTGTGGGTGCCGTCCCGGATCCAGCGCATGCCCGGCGAGGGCGGCTGCACCGTCGCCAACGCCCTCGACCCGCAGCCGCCCCCGCACTGAACGGGGTGCGGTCGGGGCCGCGGGCAGACGGGATCCGTCGGAGACGTTCACGGACCGGCCGACCGGCCGGCCGGGGGCGCGGGAGGCGTCAGGCCGGGAGGACGTGGTGGGTCCCGTGGCCGGCGGCGTCGACGTGGACGACGTGGCTGCCCACCCGGACGGTCCGTGTCGCCCCGGCGCTCCACGATCCCGCGGGACCCTCACCGCCGGACAGGGGTCGCCAGACCTCGAGGAAGGTGCTGCCGTCGAGGTTGGCTCCTGTTTCGATCATGTCGGCGCCGTCGGCGCCGTCGGCGCCCGAGGGGCTGAGGGTGCCGATGTCGTGGCCCGGGGTCCCGACGTCGTGGTGGAACGTGATCCGTTCGCCGTCGTAGGAGGTCGTCCCGGCGAAGCCGCGACTGTCCGCGTACAGACGGCCGGTCTGGAGCCATACGACGTGCTCGGTCTCCACGAGCGGGCCGCCGTCACGGCTGATTCCGGCGCGGAGCCATGCGCCGCGGAGAGGTGCGTCCATGCTCACAGGGTGTCAGACGCGCTTCCGACGGCCCACCGGTGGCCCGCGCACGGAAGGGGCGCCGTAGGGTCGGCTCCGGGCATCGGAAACAGCCGGGACCGGCACGTCCGCGACCCGCTCCGGCGGCAGCCCGCCCGCGACCCGGAAGAGAGAAGGAACCGGCCGACATGGACGACGGACTCAAGGGCGTTCCCCCGACCACCCTCGCCGACCTGCTGGGCCGCGAGCAGGTCATGGACATCGGGATCCGCCCGTTGTGGGACGCCCCGCGCGTGGCGGGACCCGCGTACACCGTGCGGTGCCCGCCCGGCGACAACCTGATGCTGCACGCGGCCGTCTACCGTGCGGAGCCCGGCTCCGTCATCGTCGTCGAGTCGGGTGACGTGGACCACGCGCTGGCCGGCGGCAACGTGTGCGCCGTCGCCCAGCGCCGGGGCATCGCCGCGTTCGTGGTCGACGGGGTCATCCGCGACCTCGGCGAGGTGCGGGAGGCGCGCTTCCCCGTGTTCTCCCGGGGAGTCATCCCGATCCCGGGCACCAAGAACGCGCTCGGCGAGCTCGGCGCACCTGCCCGGGTGGGCGGGGTGCTCGTACACCCCGGCGACATCGTGGTGGCCGACGAGGAGGGTGTCGTGGTGGTCCCGGCCGCCCGTCGGGAGGAGACCCTGCGGGCGGCCCGGACCAAGCTCGCCGCGGAGGCCGAGGAGTCCCTCGACGCCTGGGAGGAGAACCACCGCGCGCGGATCGAGAAGGCACTGCGCGACCGGGGCTTCACGGGCTGAGTGCCCCGCGCCGCGGCCCGCCCCGCGGCGCGGGCCGCGCCGCGGGGCGGGCCGCCCGGGCACGGTCCGTCCGGCACGGTCCGTCCGGGCACGGCCCGGTCAGGCCATCCAGAAGAACACGGCCGTCATCCGCTTGTCCTCCAGGGTGTGTCCCCAGTACCGGGTGGCCGTGTGGATCAGGTTGGCGGAGTAGAGCAGCAGCCGGTTGGCCCGGTGGGGGACCCGTACGTCCTCGACGAAGGAGTCGGGCGCGACGAACCGCGTGCCCAGCGCGTCCACCAGGTTGTTGTGCGGGGCGGCCACCTGATTGCCGCCGAGGGAGCCGCCCGGCAGGCTCTGGCGGTAGAAGCTGGTGCCGCAGTCCTTCGGGACGGCGGGGTTGAGGTAGAGCACGGCGGCATACCGGCACAGCGTGCGTGAGTCGGTGTGGGGCCGCGGCGCGCACTCGCCCTCGCCGACGACCTGCACGCAGTTGTGGTTGAACGTACCTCCGCCGCCCGGCTGCCGGGCCCAGATCCGCGGTGCCCCGGTCGCCCCGCGCACCAGTTTCTCCACCCGCGCGAGCTCGTCCGGCTCGAGCGCGGGCATGGAGCGGAGGCCGGGCCACGCCTCGGGCTTGTGGGGGTACCCCTCGGTCCAGTCGTCCCGGGCGAGCAGGCGCTCGCGTACGGCAGCCGGGTCCGGCAGTACGTCGTCCAGCTCCCAGTAGTCGCGTCCGCGGGTCGGCTTCCGGTACGGGAGGACCGGCAGGGGCGGTGGGGGGTGAAGGGGCATGCCAGGGAACGTAGTGGGCGTCCCGTGGCGCTCTCGCCACCCAAGCGGTCAACCTTCCGTCAAGTGTTCGCCATGAGCGCGGTGTCCGCCAGGCGGGGACACGTCTCGCCCGGAGGGCCGATGCCCCTGCCCCGCGCCCCGTGCGCCCCCGCCCTGCCAGACCCGGCGGGCCGTCGATCCCGGCTCCCGGCTCGTCGGAGAGGCGGAGGTGGCGGTGGAGGGAGGAAAATGGAGGATTGTGATGACCGTCCTGGTGGCCGGGGTACCGGAGGGCGGGGAACTGGAGCGGCTGCGGTCGCGGATCCAGAGCAACCCGCACTTCCAGGTGATCTCCCACGCCCACGAACCCGCCGTCGCCCTGGCGCACGCCCGGGTACTGCTCCCCGACATCACCGTGCTCTTCGTGGCCGGCGCACTGGCCGCGGAACCGGCCGCGCTCGAGATCTTCCGCGGCGTGCGCGCCCTGGACCCGCCGAGCGGCGTGGTCCTGCAGACCCGGGGAACGCCGGACCGGGCCGAGCTCGCGGGTTTCGCCGTGGACGGCGCCGTCCACGTCGTGCGCGAGGGCGATGTCGACGGGCTGATGCGCGCCCTGCGCAGTATCGGCCTGCGCCGCGCCAGCTGCGACCCGGACGAGATGCCCTGACCGGTGGGAGGGGCGGCCGTGCGCGGCGCCGGGAAGGGGGCCCGTCACACCCGGAAGGGTCATCGCCGTCGCCCCGTGGCGCGCCGCACCGGCGGGACGTGGTCCGGTGGTGTCCGCTGGGAGGGTGAGAATCTCCGGGCGTGCCCGCTGGTGGGCCGAGTTGCCGCCGGCCGCAGGAGCCGCCGTCATGGCCGCCGGGATCATCTCGACCGGCCTGCACCTCATCGCCCGGGAGGTGCCGTCCCTCGTCGCGCTGGCCGTCGCCGTGGCGCTGTGGCTCGTACTCGCCGCCGACTTCACCGCCCGGCTGCTCGGCGACCGCCGCCGGTTCCGCGCCGAGGCCGACACCCCGGCGGCCCTCACCGCCGTCGCCGCCACGACCGTGCTCGGCGCCCGGCTCTGCCTCCTCGGGTGGCAGTCCGTGGCCCTCGCGCTGCTGGCACTGGCCGCCGCGCTGTGGCCGGGGCTGCTGATCACCGTGCTGCGGCACTGGGGCCACCGGATGCCGGGCGCTGCCTTCCTCGTCTGCGTCGCCACGCAGGGCCTCGCCGTCCTGGCGGGGACCCTGTCCTCCGCCACCGGCCGTGACTGGCTCGGACGGGCGTCCCTGGCCGCCTTCTGCCTGGGGC
Organism: Streptomyces sp. NPDC006544; assembly: GCF_040611715.1. Lineage (NCBI taxonomy): Bacteria > Bacillati > Actinomycetota > Actinomycetes > Kitasatosporales > Streptomycetaceae > Streptomyces > Streptomyces sp. NPDC006544. Next base: position 19,442 of record NZ_JBEXOV010000116.1, read on the forward strand.
TGCTGCTCTACGTGGAAGCGCTCGTACGCTTCGACTTCCGCGAGGTGGTATCGGGCGCGGGCGACCACTGGGTGGCCGGCGGGGCGCTCTCCATCACCGCGCTCGCCGCGGCCGGACCGACGGCCTCGCACCTGTGGACGGGGTGGGCGCACACGGCCCTGCGCACCGTCACGCTGGTGACGCTCGCCCTCTCCCTCACCTGGTACGTCGTGCTCCTGGCGGCCGAAGCGCTCCGGCCGCGCCCGCGCTACGACGTACGGCGCTGGGCGAGCGTGTTCCCCCTCGGCATGACGGCCACCGCCTGCCTCTCCGCGGCCGGTCCGACCGGCGTGGAATGGCTGCGCCCGCTCGGCACCGTGCTGCTCTGGATCGCGGTCGGCGCGTGGCTGCTGACCTTCACGACCCTGGTCGCGACCCGCGTCGGGAACCGCGGGGACCGGGAGGACCGCGGGGACCGGGAGCGGCGCCGGTCACAGCGCTAGGTCCGGGACGATCGCGTTCAGGAGGAGGGGCGGCCCCCGGCCACGGGCCGGGCAACCAGCGGGCTCGTCGGGGCCGGCGGCGAGCGGTCCCCGTCGGGCGGCGGGGGCGCGTGTCACCGTCCCGCGCCGGGCGTCGCGGCGGCCCGGTCC
>NZ_JBEXOV010000117.1:0-19626 GCF_040611715.1 Streptomyces sp. NPDC006544
GCTCCGCGTCGCGTAGCACCGCACCCCGGCCCGCGCTGGCCCGGCGGCGCGCGAGGCGTGCGACCGCGTGCGACCGCCGTGCCGCCGCGCGACCGTACGGACCCCCTTGACGTGCCCTCCGGCCGGATGGAAGCTCCCGGGGCTCGGATCCGTACGGTGCGTTGGGGGGCCGGAATGCCGGAGCAGTCGGAGCAGCACGTCCAGACGGCGGGTGAGCTGAGGGCGAGGCTCGCGGCCAGAGGGGCGCGGTGGTCCGTGAGCGAACACCTCGCCGACGACGATCCGGTGCCGAGGCCCGCGCTGGGCCTGCGGCCGGGAGCCGGTCTCACGCCCGCGGCGGCCGCGCCGCCGGTCGACCTGCGGGAGCTCATCGGGCGGCCGAGCGGCAATCCGCACCTCACCCGGCGCAGGGCGGCGCACGGCCTGCTCCGGGGGCCGGGATCCGGTCCGGGGCCGGCGGCGGAGGCGGGACAGGAGGCGGAGGCGGGACCGGAGGCCGAGACCGGGGCCGTTCCGGCCGCCACCCGCCCGATGGCCGTGGACTGGCGCAGCCGCTGGGGCTGGCCCTGGATCACGAAGGTCAAGGACCAGAACCCGTGCAGTTCCTGCTGGGCCTTCGGGGCGGCCGGCCTGATCGAATCGATGGCCCGGATCGAGCACCACGTGTGGGCCGAGCGGTCCGAGGGGGACGTGCACGACGGGCTGCGGGCCCCCTGCGGGCAGACGGGCAGCCCCGAGGCCGCGCTGGACTGGGTCAGGACCCACGGCGGGCTCGCCGATCCGGGCTGCTGGCCGTACTCACCGCCCCCGCCCGGCACCCCCGCCGACCGCCGCGACGCCTGGCGGACCGAGTACACCCCGAGCTGGGACCGCTCCGGCCGTACGGTCCGGATCCCCGACCACGTCCGGCTCGGCGACGTCGAGCAGCAGAAGGTGTGGCTGGACACGGTCGGCCCGCTGACCGCCTGCTTCGACGTGTACGACGACTTCTTCGGCCTCGGCTCCGGCGTCTACCACCGCACCAGCGACCGGCTGGCGGGCGGCCACTGCGTCCTGATCACCGGCTATGACGACGCGGCCGGCTGCTGGCTGTTCAAGAACTCCTGGGGGACCGGCTACCACGTCGGCGGGCACGGCCGGATCGCGTACGGAGAGGTGAAGATCGACCACTGGGTCAAGTGCGGCCTGCGCGGCACCAACATCGACCCGTGGAGCAAACGGCGCCTGCACACCGGCAACGTGTACGAGAGCGGCAACGGCCGCGCCCACCGCAACTTCGAGATGGCGGCTCTGGCGGTCGGAGCCGAAAGCGGCAGCGGCGGCGCCACCGGCAGCGGCGGCGGCGCCATCCAGCACTGGTGGCGCGACGGCGACGCCCCCTTCGCGTGGGCCCGCGCCCGGGCCTTCGCCTCCGACGCCTCCGGCCAGCCCGCCTTCACCGGGACCACGTACAACCGGAACATGGAGACGCTCCACGTCACCACCGGCGGCCGGCTGCGCCACTGGTACTACGAGCAGTCCGGCGGCGCCTGGCGCGACGGCGGCGCCTTCGGCCCCGGCGACGCGGCGATCGGGTCGACGCCGGCCTTCATCCAGAGCGACTACGGGGCTCCGGGCAACTTCGAGGTGGTCGTCCGCACCGCCGACGGCCGGCTCAACCACTGGTGGCGGATCAACGGCGCCCCCTGGACCTGGAACGACGGCGGCCGCTTCGCCTCCGGCATCGCCCACTACGGGCCGGCCCTGGTCCAGACCCGCTCCCGCCACCTCGACCTGGTCGCCACCCGCACGGACGGCCGGATGCAGCTGTGGTGGCGGGACGATCCGAACGGCTTCGTCTGGCATCCCGGAGAGGTCTTCGGCAGCGGAATCACCTCCGCCCCCTGCCTGGTCGAGGCGCAGTACGGGGCGGCCGACGAGGACACCGCCGGGAACTACGAACTGTGCGTGACCGCGGAGGGCGGCCGCGTGGAGCACTGGTGGCGCGACAACGCCGGCGACTCCTCCTGGCGGCGCGGCGCGGTCTTCGGTCACGACGTGCTGGCCGTCACCGGGATGCTGCAAGGCAGCTTCGGGTTCAACCTGGAGGTGATCGCCCTGCGCACGGACCGCCAGCTCCAGCACTACTGGCGCGACGGCGCGGGCTGGCACGAGGGAGCGGTGATCGGCCCGGCCTGAGGAGCCGACCGGCCGCGGTTCGAAAGGACGGCTCCGAGGTGGAGGTACGCAAAGTGGAGCTCGCGCCCGGTGAGCCGTACGAGCTGCGCCTCACCGGGCGCGGTGCGCGCGGCTACGTGTGGACCTGGCGGGTGACCGGCGACGCGGACGCCGTCTCCGTGTCCGAGGGCCCGCCGTCGCCCACCGCCGCGACCGAGCCGCCGCTGCCCGGGGCGACCGTGGAGCGGGTGTACGTCGTACGCGGCCGGGCGGCGGGCTCCGCCCGGATCCGCTTCGCACAGGTCCGGCCGCCGTATCCGGACGAGGCCCCGTACGACGAGTTCGTCCTGGACGTGGACGTGGACGCGGACGTGGACGCGGACGTGGACGCGGACGTGGACTCCGGGGGCGGGCCGCCGTCGGAGGGGTGAAGGTCCACATCATGGACGGCGGCCCCGCGTACCCATGTTGTATCTATGCTGTGCGCATGCCATCAGCCACCGTCACCGTGACCGCTGCCGAACGGGTCTACCACCACGTCAAAGAGGGCGTCCTCGACCGGCGCTACGAGGGCGGCACGCTGCTGACGGAAGGTGAGCTCGCGGCCTCCGTGGGCGTCTCCCGCACGCCGGTCCGCGAGGCGCTGCTGCGCCTCGAGACGGAGGGGCTGCTCAAGCTGTACCCGAAGAAGGGCGCGCTCGTCCTCCCGGTCTCCGTCCAGGAGATCTCCGACGTGATCGAAACCCGGCTGCTGGTCGAGGAGTTCACCGTCCGACGGGCCGTACCCGCCCCGCCCGGCCTCTTGGACCGGCTCGCGGAGCTGGTCGAGGAGCAGCGCCGCCTCGGCGCCGCGGGTGAGCTCGGCGCGATGATGGCCGCCGACCGGGCCTTCCACGCGGAGATCGTGCGCAGCGCCGGCAACCAGATCCTGTGCCGCCTCTACGACCAGATGCGCGACCGCCAGCTGCGCATGGGCGTCGCCCTGCTGCACGCGCACCCCGAGCGGGTGGAGCGGACGCTCGCCGAGCACGCGGAGATCCTCGAGGCACTGCGCGCGGGCGACGCCGAGACGGCCGCGGCGGCGGTACGGGCGCACGTGGGCCGGGTCGCGGAACTGGTCCGGGGGCCCGCCCGATGAGCCAGGCGGCGGCAGCGGCAGCAGGAGCGCCGGCCGGAGGGGCGGAAGGAGGGGCGGAAGGAGCGGCGGCGGGAGAGGCCAAGGACCCCGTGGGCGGCCGCCGGGCCGTGCTCGTCTGGTCGATCGGTGTCGCCGTCTACTTCGTGGCGGTCATCTTCCGCACCAGCCTCGGCGTCGCGGGCCTGGAGGCCGCCGACCGCTTCCACGTGAACGCCTCGGCGCTGTCCACGTTCTCCCTCCTCCAGCTGCTGGTCTACGCGGGCATGCAGATACCCGTCGGCCTGATGGTGGACCGGCTCGGCACCAAGAAGGTGCTCACCCTCGGCGCCGTGCTCTTCACCGCCGGACAGATCGGCTTCGCCCTCTCCCCCTCCTACGGCATGGCCCTGGCCGCCCGCGCCCTCCTGGGCTGCGGCGACGCCATGACCTTCATCTCCGTGCTGAGGCTCGGGACCCGCTGGTTCCCGGCCCACCGCGCCCCGCTGATGGCGCAGCTGGCCGGCCTGGTCGGGATGGCGGGAAACCTGGTCTCCACACTGGTGCTGGCGCCCGTACTGCACGGGGTCGGCTGGGTGCCGGCGTTCGCGGGCAGCGCGGTGGCCGGGCTGATCGTCCTGGTCCCGCTCGTCCTGTTCCTGCGCGACCACCCGGAAGGCCACGAGCCCGCGCGGGCCGCGGCCGGACGGTCCGCGGCGGGGGGTTTCGTACGCCGCCAGATCGCCGACTCCTGGAGGGAGCCCGGGACCAGGCTGGGGCTGTGGGTGCACTTCACGACCCAGTTCCCGGCGATGGTGTTCCTGCTGCTGTGGGGCATGCCGTTCCTGGTCGAGGCGCAGGGGCTGTCGCGCACCACGGCGGGCGGGCTGCTGACGCTCGTCGTCGCCTCGAACATGGCCGTCGGCCTGGTCTACGGGCAGGTCGTGGGCCGGCGGCAGTCGTCGCGGATCCCCCTGGCCCTGGGCACGGTCGCCGTCACCGCGCTGCTGTGGGGCTCGGTGCTGGCCTACCCGGGGGACCACGCGCCGATGTGGCTGCTGATCGCGCTCTGCCTGGTGCTCGGCACCTGCGGTCCGGCGTCGATGATCGGCTTCGACTTCGCCCGCCCGGCCAACCCGGCGGAACGTCAGGGCACGGCCTCCGGAATCACCAACATGGGCGGTTTCGTCGCGTCGATGACGACCCTGCTGGTGGTGGGGCTGCTGCTCGACGCCACGGGGGACAACTACCGCATCGCGTTCTCGTCGGTCTTCGTCCTGGAGGTCGTGGGCCTCACCCAGATCCTGCGCCTGCGCGGCCGCGCGCTGACACGCGAGCGGGAACGAGCCCTCGACCGCGACCGGGAGCGCGTCCGGATCGCCTCCTTGCCGGCCCAGGGCCGGCCGGCCGGCGCCGTGGCCGGAGCCGCGCCCGACACCACCAGCCCGGCGCGCGCCTGAGCCCCGCGCGCGTCCTCGGCGCACGGGTTCGCGCCGTCAAGCCGTCAAGCCGTCAAGCCGTCAAGCCGTCACGGGGTCACCGAGAAGTGGGCCAGGATGGCCTCGGCCAGCGCCGGGTCGCCTTCCACCTTCACGCGGTCGGCGACGGCGTGCGGCCGTACCCGCCCGCCCGCGAGGCGTACGTACGTCTCCCAGTCCAGGGTCAGCGTCACGGCCGGGCCCAGCGACGGGGCCTTGTCGATCGTGCCCCGCCCCTCCGCGTCGACCCGTACGGTCCGCATGAACTCCAGCGCCCCGTGCACGTCGATGACGACGGCCGAGTTCGCGGGCGCGCCCGCCTTCTTCGCGACCACCTTCGGCAGCCCGGCCAGCAGGATGTCGCGCGCCACGTACGCGCCGGGCGAGTCCCAGTTCCCCGGCGTCCCGAGCGCTGCCCGCAGGTCCTGCTCGTGCATCCACACGTCGAACGCGCGCAGCCGCAGCGAGTGCTCCAGCGTCGCGGGCTCGCCCAGCGGCCCGCGCACGATCGTGTCCGGATCCCGCTTCTCGTTCCGCAGCTGCCGGGAGCGGCGGATGATCGTGTACTCCAGCTCCGAGGTCATCTCCGGCGCCGTGTGGTGGCGCCGTACGTCGACCTGGACTTCCATGTACCGGCTGAACTCGTCGACCACGTGCCGCAGGTCCCGCGGCAGGGTGTGGATCGGCCGCGGGTCGCCGAGCTGCTCGCATTCGATCCCGATGACGTGGGACACGACATCGCGCACGGACCAGTTGGGGCACGGCGTCGCGCGGTTCCACGCACCTTCCGTCAACGGAAGGACCAGCTCGGATATCGCCTCGATGGAGTGCGTCCACGCGTCGGCATAGGGCTGAAGACTCGGATGCGGATGGACGGTCAACGGGACCCCTCGCGTGCTGTTCATTGGCGCGTTGGTGGCGCGTTCTGGAAGCTTGTGCAATGGCTTCAAAACTACGCTGCCGGTGAGCACCCCGGCAGTGCTTTCGTGTGACGATCGTAGGCCCGAGTTGACGGCTTGAACGCCAGGACGGTGGTACCGTGCGCGCTTCCCTGATCCAAATCGCGGTGAATGAGGGGGAGTCGGTGGTTTCCCGCCGCTCCCGTGCCGCAGAGCTCGTACGGGAGCAGGCGGGCAGCGACCTCGTCGTCCTCCCCGAGCTGTGGACCGTGGGCGCCTTCGCCTACGAGCAGTTCGAGACGGAGGCCGAGCCGCTGGACGGCCCGACCTACGAGGCCATGTCCAAGGCGGCCCGCGACGCCGGGGTCTGGCTGCACGCGGGCTCCGTCGTGGAGCGCGCGGGCGACGGCTCGCTCTACAACACCGCGCTCGTCCTCTCCCCGACGGGCGAGCTCGCGGCCACGTACCGCAAGATCCACCGCTTCGGCTTCGACCAGGGCGAGGCCGTCCTGATGTCGCCCGGCGACTCCCTGACCACCGTGGAGCTGCCGGAGCAGACGCTCGGCATCGCCACCTGCTACGACCTGCGCTTCCCGGAGCTCTTCCGCGGCCTGGTCGACGCCGGGGCGACGACCATGGTCGTCGCCGCGGGCTGGCCCGCCCGCCGCCGCTCCCACTGGACCCTGCTGAGCCGTGCGCGGGCCGTCGAGGACCAGAGCTACGTCCTCGCGTGCGGGCTGGCCGGCACCCACGCCGGCGTGGAACAGGCCGGCCACAGCCTGGTCGTCGACCCGTGGGGCGAGGTCCTCGCGGAGGCGGGCCCGGGGGAGGAGGTCCTGACGGTGGACCTCGACCCGGCCAAGGTCGCCACGACCCGCGAGCAGTTCCCGGCCCTGAAGGACCGTCGCCTGTCCCTGTGAACCGGCCGGCCACTCATGACTCCTCACTCCTCGGGTCCGGGCCCTCGCGCTCCTTCTCCGCCATGCGGATCACGCACACCGCGACGGCGATCAGCAGCGCCGCGTCCGCGTCCTCGCGGATCACGTCGACGGCGTACGTCTCGCGGATCCGGTACCACTGGCGGGAGACCAGCGCGAGGAGCTCCCCGTCGTACTCGACCTTGAACTCCCGTTCCAGGATCCGGCCGCTGATGTCGAGCTCGGTGCCCTCGTTCAGGGTCACGAGGTAGTGGTTGCGCAGCAGCGAGAAGCGCTTCCTGCGGATCACCGCGAGCCGACGGTCGTCCCGCTCCAGCGTCATCGCGTCGCGGAAGGCGAACAGCTTCTCCCGCAGCGTGATCAGGGTCTGCCCGTCCGGGTCCTTCAGCTCCAGCGTGTCCCGCAGCCGCAGCGCCTTCCCGTCGACGAGGAAGGCGTGGCGGCCGTCCTCGTCCTCGATCCAGTAGTCGTCCCCGAGGGCCAGCAGTTTGTCCCGAACCAGGTATTTCATGCCGTCATCGCTGCCCGCGATAGGTTGCCGCCATGCCTCTCCTCTACGTGACCGACCTGGCGTACCCGGCGCGCGGCCGCCGCTACTGCGACGAGGACATCTTCCTCAGCTCGCGCCTGCGCGAGCACTTCGACCTGGCCCTGTGCCACCCGCTCGACGCGGAACGCCTGATGCCGGCCTTCGACGCCGTGATCATCCGCAACAGCGGCCCGGTCATCCACTACCAGGACGCCTACGACTCCTTCCGCGAGGCGGCCCTCGCCGCCGGCACCCGGGTGTACAACCCGCTCACCGGCCGCGGCGACATGGCGGGCAAGCAGTACCTCCTCGACCTGACGGCGTCCGGCCACCCGGTCATCCCGACGGTCGACGACCCCGCGGACCTGGGCCTGCTCCCGTCCTCGCCCTCGTACGCGGTGAAGCCGAAACAGGGAGCGGACTCGATAGGCCTGTCCTTCACCGCGGACCCGCGGTGCGCGCCGGGCGAGTTCCTGATCCAGCCGCGCGTGGACTTCGCGTACGAGGTGTCCTTCTACTTCGTGGACGAGGCCTTCCAGTACGCCCTCCACGCCCCTGACCCCTCCCGCCGCTGGGAACTGACCCCGTACGACCCCACCCCGGCGGACCTGGCGTTCGCCCGCGGTTTCATCGACTGGAACACCCTCGAGCACGGCATCCAGCGCGTGGACGCCTGCCGGGCACCCTCCGGCGAGCTCCTCCTGGTCGAACTGGAGGACCTCAACCCGTACCTCTCCCTGGACCTCCTGCCGCCCGAGCTCCGGACCGCCTTCGTCGAGGCCCTGACCCGCTCCCTGCACGCGTTCGGGGCGTGATGTCAGACCCGGGTGCGAGGCTCGGATCATGGACAAGCAGACGTTCTGGAAACTGATCGAGACGGCCCGTGCGCAGGCGGAGCCGGACCAGGTGGCGGAGCGCGCCGCGGAGTTGCTCGCGCAGTACCCGGCGTCCGAGACGGCCGCCGCCCAGCAGGTGCTGTGGGACCTCCTCGCGGAGTCCTACCGGGCTCCGCTCTGGGCCGCGGCCTACCTGATCAACGGCGGCTGCTCGGACGACGGCTTCGACTACTTCCGCGGCTGGCTCCTCACCCAGGGGGAAGCGGTCTTCACCGCCGCCCTGGCGGACCCGGACTCCCTGGCGGACCACCCGCCGGTCCGCGCGGCGGCGGCCGGCGAGGAGGGCGAAGACCTGGAGGACGAGGACGCCCTGTCCATAGCCTGGACCGCCTACGCATCCGCCACCGGCCGCGAACTCCCGGCGGACTCCTTCACGATCGGCTACCCGCCGCTGGACCCGTCCTGGGACTTCGACTTCGACGACACGGCGGAACTCGCGCCCCGCCTCCCCCGGCTGAGCGCGCTCTTCGCCTGACCGGGCCGCCGCGAGGGGACGCGAGGGGAGGGGCTACTTCGCCGCCGCCGCCCTGCGCTGGGCGGCGGCGAGCACCAGGGCGGACGCGCCGGCCAGCAGCACCGCCACGATCACCGCCGTCCAGCCGCGCCGGAATCCCTCCAGTGCGGCCTGGGGCCCCTGCGGGGTGCCGATCAGGCTGACCGTCAGGGCGACGCCCACGACGGCTCCGATCTGCCGCGCCATCGTGGTGACCGCCGATCCGGTGGCGAAGCGCGCGGGCGGCAGCGCCGCCGCCGCGGCCCCGATCAGCGTGGGCAGCACCAGCCCCACGCCCAGGCCGGTGAGCAGCATCCCGGGGAGCAGTCCGGTGACGTAGTCAGGGCTGGCCTCGATACCGGCGGCCCACCAGCCGACGCCGCCGGCGAACAGCAGGGTGCCGAGGGCGGCGAGCCGCCCGGGTCCGAGCCTGCGCACCAGCGCGGCGCTGCCCAGCGCGACCGGTGGCACCAGCAGCGGCCCCGGGGCGATGGCGAGTCCGGTGCGCAGCGCCGAGTAGCCCCAGATCTGCTGGCACCACAGCGTCGAGGTCAGCAGCATCCCGGCGAAGGCGACGGTGAACAGCAGTGCGGCGGTGTTGGCCGCGGCGAAGCTGGGCACGCGCAGCAGCGGCAGTTCGACGACGGGGGCCGGGTGGCGCGCCGAGCGGCGCAGGAAGCCGGCGGTCAGCAGGAGGGCGGCGAGCAGGCCGCCGAGCACCCCGGCCGAGCCCCAGCCCCAGTCGTCGCCCTTGACCAGGGCGACGGCGAGGGCGCCGATGGCGAGGGTGAGCAGTCCCGCCCCGAACAGGTCGGGCAGCGGGCCGCGCTCCCGGCCCCGCGGCCTGGGAAGGACGCGTGCGCCCACGGCGAGGGCGGCGATGCCGACCGGGACGTTGACGATGAACACCCAGCGCCAGTCGGCCTCGACCAGCAGTCCCCCGAGGACCGGTCCCAGCCCCGCGGCGATCCCGCCGATGGAGGCCCAGGCCCGGATGGCGCCGGGGCGTCCGGCCGGAGGAGTGGCGTCCAGCAGGAGTGCGAGCGAGGTGGGCATCAGCGCGGCCGCGCCCGCCGCCTGGACCATACGGGCGGCGTCGAGCCAGCCGACGCCGGGGGCGAGCGCGCAGAGCGCGGAGGCGGCGGTGAAGACGGCCAGCCCGGCGAGGAACACCGCGCGGTGGCCGACCCGGTCCGCCACCCGTCCGGCGGGGACCAGCAGCGAGGCGAAGACGATGGCGTAGCCGTTCAGCACCCAGGAGAGGCCGGCCAGCGTGCTGCCGTGGAAGTGCTGCTGCATCGCCGGGAGGGCGACGTTGACGATGAACAGGTCGAGGTTCGAGACGAAGACCGCGGCGGCGACCACCAGGAACGCCGTCCGGCGGTGGGGCCGCCCTCCCCGAACGGCCGGTGGAGGAACTGAGTTTGATATTCCAACTATCTCCATGGCCGCGAAAGCTAGCGGAAGTGAGTTTGATAACGCAACCCTCTATGGCAGGCTGGTGGAGTGACCCAGCCCGCCGCCGACCGCTCCGTCGGCCACAGCACCGACCGTCACGCCGCCGCCCCCCTGCCGGGCCGCCCGTGCTCCATCGCCGCCGCGTTGCAGGTCCTCGGCGAGAAGTGGGCGCTGCTCGCCGTGCGCGAGCTCTTCTACGGCAACCACCGCTTCGACCGGATCGTCACCAACACCGGCGCGCCGCGGGACCGCCTCACCGCCCGGCTGCGTGCGCTGGAGGAGGCGGGAGTGGTCGAGCGCCGCGCCTACAGCGAGCGCCCGCCGCGCTACGAGTACCACCTCACCGACGCCGGTCGGGACCTCGCCCCGCTGACTCAGGCGCTGCTCGCCTGGGGCGACCGCTGGCTGTCCCCGGAGCCTCCGGTGGTCCTGCGCCACCACCCGGCGGACCGGCCGGAACACCCCGACCACCCGCTGGACGCGGCCTGGACCTGCCGCACCTGCGGGGCGGAGGTGCGCAACCCGGACGTCGCCCTGGAGATCCACTCTCCCGGCTGGGAACGCCAGGGCCCGAAGCCGCCGCCGGAGGGGTAGCCGGCAGGGGGACCCGGCGCCGCGCGGATGAGGTGCGCGGGGGAGCCGGTCAGGCGGTGCTGGTCGTAGCGACCACGGCTAGAGACCGCTGGTGTCGAGGTCGAGGTCGAAGGGCGCGGGCAGGTGGACCGGGGTCCCGATGGCGTGCGGCCCGTCGACCTCGGTGCAGCCGAGCCGGCCGGGGCCGGCGAACAGGGTGACGGTCTTGAAGATCCAGGTCGCCTGAGCCGGTGACGCAGCCCAGCTCCTTGACCCGCGGTTTGATCTGATCGCGGATCTCTTCTGCCGCGTTCTCATGGGGCCGGCTCGGCGTCACCTGGCTGATGACTCCTTCGACGAGCGCGTGCTCGCGGTCGATGCCCATGAATCCCGCTGCCGCCCGCGCCGCCCCGTCGGCCGCCGTCCCGCTCCCGTCCACAGCCGTACGCCGTCCCCCGCGTCGTAGGCCTGCCGTACGCATGTGATCCGACGTTCATACCAGGATGGCAAGCTTGAAACATGAACGATGCTGCCCCGGCGCCCACCCCCGCGCCCGCGCCCCGCCGACGTGCCCGTGTCCGTGCCCCCGAGCTGATCGGCAAGGGCGGCTGGCTGAACACCGGTGGCAAGGAACTCACCCTCGCCGACCTGCGAGGTAAGTGCGTTGTCGTGGATTTCTGGACCTTCTGCTGTGTGAACTGCCTCCACGTGCTCGACGAGTTGCGGGAGCTGGAGGAGAAGCACCGCGACACCGTCGTGATCATCGGGGTGCACTCGCCGAAGTTCGTGCACGAGGCCGAGCACGCGGCCGTCGTCGACGCCGTCGAGCGGTACGGGGTGCACCACCCCGTGCTCGACGACCCCGAGCTGGCGACCTGGAAGCAGTACGCCGTGCGGGCCTGGCCCACGCTCGTGGTGATCGATCCCGAGGGGTACGTCGTCGCGCAGCACGCCGGTGAGGGCCACGCCCACGCCATCGCACGGCTCGTCGAGGAGCTGGAGGCCGAGCACGAGGCCAAGGGGACGCTGCGGCGCGGCGACGGGCCGTACGTGGCGCCCGAGCCGGTCGCGGGGGACCTGCGGTTCCCCGGGAAGGCGCTCGTGCTGCCGTCGGGGAACCTGCTCGTCTCCGATACGACCCGGCACCAGCTGGTGGAGCTCGCCGCCGATGGCGAGAGCGTCGTGCGCCGCATCGGCAGCGGCGAGCGCGGTTTCACCGCCGAGAGCTTCAGCGAGCCCCAGGGTCTCGCGCTGCTGCCCGACGGGACCGTCGTCGTCGCCGACACCGTCAACCACGCCCTGCGCCGCTTCGACCCCGTCACCGGCGCCGTCGAGACCGTCGCCGGCACCGGGCGCCAGTGGTGGCAGGGGTCCCCGACCTCCGGGCCGGCGCTCGAGGTCGACCTGTCCTCGCCGTGGGACGTGGCCTGGTGGCAGGGCCGGCTGTGGATCGCCATGGCGGGCGTCCACCAGCTGTGGACCTGGGATCCGGAGACCGGCACCGTCGCCGTGGCCGCCGGGACGACCAACGAGGGGCTGCACGACGGGCCGGCCGCCGAGGCCTGGTTCGCCCAGCCCTCCGGGCTCGCCGCCACCGAGGACCGGCTGTGGATCGCCGACTCCGAGACCAGCGCCCTGCGCTACGTGCACCGCGAGGGCGGGGACTACGCGATCACCACCGCCGTCGGGTCCGGCCTCTTCGACTTCGGCCACCGCGACGGCGACGCCGCGCAGGCGCTGCTCCAGCACCCGCTCGGGGTCACCGCGCTGCCCGACGGCTCGGTCGCGGTGTGCGACACGTACAACCACGCCCTGAGGCGCTACGACCCCGCGACCGGGCAGGTCACCACGCTCGCCACCGATCTGCGCGAGCCCAGCGACGCCGTGCTGGCCGGGGACGACATCGTCGTCGTCGAGTCCGCCCGGCACCGGCTGACGCGGCTGCGGCTCCCGGAGGAGGCCGTCCGCGTGGACGCGGTCGCCCACCGCACGCAGCGGGAGGCCACCGAGGTCGCCCCCGGCGCGCTCCGCCTCGACGTCGTCTTCCAGGCGCCGGCCGGCCAGAAGCTGGACACCCGCTACGGGCCGTCCACCCGCCTGCTGGTCTCCGCGACCCCGCCCGAGCTGCTCGCCGCGGGGGAGGGGGCCGGGACGGACCTCTTCCGCGACCTGGTCCTCGCGGACGGCGCCACCGAGGGCGTCCTGCACGTCTCCGCGATGGCCGCCTCCTGCGACGACGACCCGGCGAACGAGTACCCCGCCTGCCACGTCCACCAGCAGGACTGGGGCGTCCCGGTGCGGGTCGCCCCGCAGGGGGCGACCCGGCTGCCGCTGGTCCTGGCCGGCCTCGACGCCTAGGACAGGGGGCACGGGAACGCGAAGTGCCCGCCGGGGACGCCCCGGCGGGCACTTCGCGTCGTAAGGGCCCGGGGGCGTCAGCTCTCCAGGAACGCCAGCATCGTGTTCGCCAGCAGGTACGGGTCGTCCGCGCCGCACAGTTCGCGCGCGCTGTGCATCGAGAGGATCGCCACGCCGATGTCGACGGTCTGGATGCCGTGGCGGGCGGCGGTGATCGGGCCGATCGTCGTCCCGCACGGCATCGAGTTGTTGGAGACGAAGGTCTGCCACGGCACGCCGGCCCGCTCGCAGGCGCTCACGAACACGGCCCGCCCGCTGCCGTCCGTCGCGTACCGCTGGTTGACGTTGACCTTCAGGATCGGGCCGCCGTTGGCGCGCGGGTGGTGCGAGGGGTCGTGCCGCTCCGCGTAGTTGGGGTGCACCGCGTGACCGGTGTCCGAGGAGAGGCAGATCGTGCCGGCGAAGGCCCGCGCGCGGTCCTCGTAGGAGCCGCCGCGCGAGAAGACAGAACGTTCCAGCACGTTGCCCAGCAGGGGCCCGTCCGCGCCGGTGTCCGACTGCGAGCCGTTCTCCTCGTGGTCGAAGGCGGCCAGTACGGGGATGTGGTCGAGCCCCTCGATGGCCGAGGCCGCCGCCAGCGCGGCGATGCCCGCGTGCACGGACAGCAGGTTGTCCAGGCGCGGACCGGCCATCAGCTCGCGGTCGCGGCCCAGGTACGCGGGCGGCTCGATCGAATGGGGCATGAGGTCCCAGCCGGCCACCGAACCCCGGGGGAGGTTCTCCTCGTCCTCGAGGAAGGCGATGAGGTCGCCCTCCTGGACGTCGCCCAGCCCCCAGATCGGCTGCATGTGCCGCTGCTTGTCGAGCTTGAGGCCCTCGGTGTTCACCGACCGGTCGAGGTGCACGGCGAGCTGCGGGACGCGCATCAGCGCACGGTCGATGTTGACGAGCCGTTCGGTGCCGTCGTGCAGGGTCAGCCGCCCGGCCAGGCCCAGGTCCCGGTCGAGCCAGGTGTTCAGGAGGGTGCCGCCGTAGACCTCGACGGCGATCTGGCGCCAGCCCTGCGAACCGGTGTCGGGCAGCGGCTTGACCCGGAGGTTGGGGGAGTCGGTGTGCGCGCCGATGATCCGGAACGGGGTGTGCGCGGCCGCGCCTTCGGGCACGTACCAGGCGATGATCGCGCCGCCGCGGGTCACGAACTTGCCCCCCGTGGTCGCGTCCCAAGCGTCCGTTTCCGCCAACTGCCTGAACCCGGCCTTCTCCAGCCGCTCGGCCGCGTTGGCCACGGCGTGGTACTGCGACGGACTGGCCGTCAGGAACGACATCAGGTCGTCGGTGTGGCCGCGGTCGAAGCGGGCGGCGGCGGGAGAGCTCATGTATTCACCTTAACGACGGTCGTGTTCGCCATGTCCGGACTGCGGCGGATAGTGGAAGGTAGGTCAGCGGAGGCGTGGTCAGCACCCCCTCGAGCCCTCTCAGCCCGGCGGTCGCTCGAAGCGACGCTGCAACTGCCTGCGCTCGCCCCGACGGATGCGCGGGAGCATCTCCGGGGTCTGCGCGGAGCGCTGTGCGCGTCTTTTGCGTCCGGCGCAGAAGATACAGGCCTCGCCCGCCGGCGCGTCGGGATCGATCGGTGCCCCGGGATGCTCGGAGCAGCCGGAGGCGTTGCGCGGGCGGGACAGCTCGCGGGCCACGATGAACGCGCGGTGCAGGTCGTCCGCCATCGCGACGAAATCGTCGGGGGGCGAGGAGAGGCTCAGGTGGAAGCGCCGCTCCTCGACCGTGCGCAGGCACGCGCGCAGCGCTTCCAGCGTGTAGGGGGGGTCGGGCACGGGATAGCCGAGCCGGCGCTGCTCCCCGGCGGGCGGGGCGGCGGCCGCCGCGCGGGCGCCCTGGGCGCGCATGCCGAGGCGGCGGCGGTCGTTGCAGATGAGGCAGCGCCCCCAGCCCTCGGGCGCCTCGGGGTCGAGGGCGCCGTTGGGGTGTTCCGGGCAGCCCGTGTAGCTCTTGGCGGGGGCGAGCCCGGCGGAGGTCTGGAAGGCCGTGTACAGGGCGTCGGCGACGCCTTCGTACTCGCTGGGGTGGGAGCCGTCGTAGAGCTCCTTGAGGTGGTCGCCGAGGCTGCCCACGGCGGACTGCAGCTCCTTCAGGGCGTACGGCCGCCCGGTCGGGACGGAGTACCCCCTGCTGCCGTGCTGCTCCTGCGGTCGTGGGCTCATACCCACGAGCGTGCCACGAAGCACCGACATCCCGGGAACCCCGCAGCCCACGGGCGGTGCGGGGGGCGCGAGAGGCTCGCCGGGCGCCCCCGCGTGCCCCGGCCGCTCCCCGGTCGCGGGGGCGCCGGCCCGGGAGCGGGCACGCCGCCGGCCGGGCCCCTGTGCGAAGGGCCCGGCCGGTACGCGTACGGGGCTGCGGCCGCTCCCCGGGGACGGCCGGGGGAGCGGCGCGCGGTCTGGCCGGGGGCCTAGAACGCGGCTTCGTCGAGCTCCATCAGGGTGTTGTCGACGGTCTCGGCGAGCGCGCGGGCGACCGAGACGCCGGGCAGGATCTGGGAGGCGAAGAACTTCGCCGCCGCGATCTTGCCGGTGTAGAACGGCACGTCCTTGGCGGAGGCGGCCGGCAGCTTCTCGGCGGCCACGGCCGCGCCCTTGAGGAGCAGGTAGCCGACGACCACGTCGCCCGAGGCCATGAGCAGGCGGGTGGTGTTCTGGCCGACCTTGTAGATGTTCTTGACGTCCTCGCCGGTGGCGGTGAGGTCGACGATCATCTGCCCGACGATGGCCTCCAGGTCCACGGCGGCCTTGGCGAGCGCGTCGCGGGCCGGGGCCAGGTCCTCGCCGCCGACGGCCTCGGCCAGGAACTTCTTGATCGTCTCGGAGAGGACGTTCAGGGAGGCACCCTGGTCGCGGACGATCTTCCGGAAGAAGAAGTCCTGGCCCTGGATGGCCGTGGTGCCCTCGTAGAGGGTGTCGATCTTGGCGTCGCGGATGTACTGCTCGATCGGGTACTCCTGCAGGTAGCCGGAGCCGCCGAAGGTCTGCAGGGACTGGGCGAGCTGCTCGTAGGACTTCTCCGAGCCGTAGCCCTTCACGATCGGCAGGAGCAGGTCGTTCAGGCCGATGAGGGAGGAGGCGTCCTCGCCCGCGGCCTGCTTGACCTGGATCTCGTCCTGGATGGAGGCGGTGTACAGGACCAGGGCGCGCATGCCCTCGGCGTACGCCTTCTGCGTCATCAGCGAGCGGCGCACGTCGGGGTGGTGCGTGATGGTGACCTTGGGGGCGGTCTTGTCCATGAAGTTGGCCAGATCCGGACCCTGCACGCGCTCCTTGGCGTACTCCAGCGCGTTCAGGTAGCCGGTGGAGAGGGTGGCGATGGCCTTCGTGCCGACCATCATCCGGGCGAACTCGATGATCATGAACATCTGGCGGATGCCGTCGTGCTTGTCACCGATCAGCCAGCCCTTGGCGGGGTGCTGGTCGCCGAAGGTCATCTCGCACGTGTTGGAGGCCTTGAGGCCCATCTTGTGCTCGACGTTCGTCGCGTAGACGCCGTTGCGCTCGCCCAGCTCGCCGGTCTCCCAGTCGAAGTGGAACTTCGGGACGAGGAAGAGGGACAGGCCCTTGGTGCCGGGGCCGTGGCCCTCGGGGCGCGCGAGGACGTAGTGGAGGATGTTCTCCTCCATGTCGTGCTCGCCGGACGTGATGAAGCGCTTCACGCCCTCGATGTGCCAGGAGCCGTCGGCCTGCTCGATCGCCTTGGTGCGGCCGGCGCCCACGTCCGAGCCGGCGTCCGGCTCGGTGAGGACCATGGTCGAGCCCCAGCGCTTCTCGACGGCGATCTCGGCGACCTTCTTCTGCGCCTCGTTGCCCTCTTCGAAGAGGATGCCGGCGAACGCCGGGCCGGAGGAGTACATCCACACGGCCGGGTTCGCACCGAGGATCGTCTCGGCGAACGCCCAGATGAGGGAGCGGGGCGAGGTGGTGCCACCGATCTCCTCGGGCAGGCCCAGACGCCAGTACTCGGAGTCCATGAAGGCCTGGTAGCTCTTCTTGAAGGACGCCGGGACGGGCGCGGTGTTGGTGGCCGGGTCGAAGACCGGCGGGTTGCGGTCGGCGTCCTCGAAGGAGGCGGCCAGCTCGTTCTCGGAGAGCTTGGTCATCTCGCTGAGGATGGTCCGCGCGGTGTCGGTGTCCATCTCGCCGAACGGTCCGGTGCCGTACAGCTTGTCGCGTCCGAGCACCTCGAAGAGGTTGAACTCGATGTCGCGGAGATTCGACTTGTAGTGCCCCATGGCGACGGCTCCGTTAAGGCTCGGTGAGACGGGTTCCTGATGCATACCACTCGGTAACGTAATGATGCTACCGACCGGTAATAAGACGCAACCCCTCGCGCTCGGACTGTGACGACTCTCTCTGCCCCCGCACTCCGGGCAGCTCGCACCACACCGTCTTGCCGGTCCCCTCGGGGCGCACGCCCCACTCCAGCGCCACGGCGGCCAGCAGGGCCAGCCCCCGACCGGACTCGTCGGCGTCCGCGGCCTGCCGTCGTACGGGTTCCCGCGGATCGGGGTCGGTGAGCTCGACCCGGGTCCGGGCTGCCCTTCCGGTGATCCGCAGCGTGACGGGGGTGCCTTCGCCGAGGTGGGCGAGGGCGTTGGTGAGCAGCTCGCTCACGCAGAGCTCGGCGTCGGGTGGGGCCCCGGCCCCGAGGTGCTCCCGCACCGCGCGGCGGGCCAGGGGGACGGCGGCGGGGGTCGCGAGCAGCCGGATGGTCAGGTCGTTCACGGCTTCGCCAGGGCGGCCGTCAGCCGCTGGGCGGTGGCGAGGTTGCAGTTGCCGAGGGAGATGAGGGGAGGAGAGGCGTAGCGGCCGGAGTAGGAGAGGAGGTGGAGGTCGAGGGAGGGGAGGGCGATCCCGTGCGAGGCCAGTGCGGTGCGGAGCTCCATGAGGCAGTCGATGGCCTCGCGGTCGTGGGGGTGGCTGCTCATGACATGACCCTTCGGGTGCGGAGTGTGACGAACTCCTCACAGCGTGGCGCGGCTCGGCGTACCGTTGGAAGGGTTTCGAGTCCACAGGGCGAAGTGTGGAAGGCAGGCCCCGAGGATGGCCGTGAGCAAGGACATTGACGGTTCGGCGAGTGTGCCGGCCTTCTATGGCAAGGAGATGCGCTGGCGCAGGGAGGCGGCGGGGTTCACGCTTCAGCAGACCGTCGAAGGCAGCTTCTACGGGGTCAGTTACCTGAGTGAGATCGAGCGTGGCCAGCGGCGCATCCCGTTGGATCTGGCGCAGCACGTGGATCTCGTCCTGGACACCGACGGGTTCTTCGAACGGTGTTGCGAGGATGTGAGGAAGGCTCGGCAGGGGCCGCATGCGCCCTACTTCGCGCCGGTCGCGGCGAGCGAGCAGCGGGCACGCAGTATCGAGGACTGGGCTAACTCGATCATTCCCGGTCTGCTGCAAACCGCGCCGTACACCCGCGCGATCGCCCACTCAACTCACCCCATGGATCTGCCCGAGGAGGTCGAGGCGAAGGTCCAGAACCGGTTGCGTCGAGCCACACTCTTCGAGAATCCGAAGAGGCCCGAGTACTGGGTGATCATGCAGGAGTCGCTGCTGCGGAACCCGTTGCTGTCCGGTCGGGAGATGGCGGAACAGCTGGACCACATCGCCGCGCTGACCCGGCGCCGCAGGATCGTTCCACAGATCCTTCTGTGGAACGCCGCGACCCAGCCGTTCATGGCGCACTCGATCAAGCTGCTGGAGTTCGATGCAGAGCCGCCGATCATGTACACCGAGGGCCCGTATCACGGCCAACTAGTCGAGGATCCGGCCACGGTGAAGGCGTATCGCAAGGCATACGATCGGCTGAGGGCTGCCGCACTGCCGTCCGAGGCGTCCCTCGCCATGATCGAATCTATAGCCGAGGAGCTCCGAAATGGAGAGCATCACCATTGACTTGAGCGATGCCGTCTGGAGGACGAGCACGTACAGCAACGGTGACAACGGCGATTGCGTCGAGGTGGCGGACGGCCTGATCGGGATCGTCCCCGTCCGGGACTCCAAGGTGCAGGACGGGCCCGTCCTCGTGATCGGGGCCACCGCGTGGATCGGCTTCGTCGGGGGGCTGAAGTCCCACTGACCGGAACTCGTCGTCCCGGCGGGCCACGCCATCGGTAGGCTTCGGCCCATGTACGGCTACGACCAGAACGTGAGCGCGGGCCAGCAGCAGCAATACGCGCAGCCCCAGCAGGGCTACGCGCCGCCGCTGTACCCCGAGCCCTCGCCGCCCTCCCTCGCGGACGCGGTACGCGCCTTCACGACCGGGTCGCTGTCCGCCGAGGACTTCCAGCAGATCTTCGCCAATTCCAAGGTCTACTGCCCGCGCGGCGAGACCCCGGGCTTCCTGGCGCTGCACAACACGCAGCAGCCGGTCATCCCGATGTTCACCACGCTCAAGGAGCTCCGCCGGTACGCCGGCAAGGAGTCCAAGTACTTCGTGATCACCGGCGCCGAGGTGATCGACCTGCTGCCCACCGGCTACGGCTTCGTCCTCGACATGGAGGGCGACCACCGGATGGTCTTCGACGCGAAGGCGGTCGAGCAGATGGTCGACTACGCGATGCGCCGCATGTACGGCTAGTGTCCTGCGCCAGAGATCCGTCGGCAGAAGCGGGCGAGGGAGTCCAGGATCTCCTCGGCTGTCTTGGTCCAGATGAACGGCTTGGGGTCTT
>NZ_JBEXOV010000118.1:0-19591 GCF_040611715.1 Streptomyces sp. NPDC006544
GCCGGCCACCGGCCTCGGACGCCGCTGCGACCGGTGGCACCGCCGACCGCCCGGCCGCGCAGCGGGCCGGCCTGCCGCCGGCGGCCTTCCCGGCGGTGCCCGCCGTACCCGGGGGACCGGCCGGGAAGGCCGCACCCGTGCGGGACCGCGTGCTGGCCCCCGCCGACCGCTGGCGGCTGGTGCTCGGCCGCCGCACCGACCAGCTGCCCCCCTCGGCAGCACCGTTGGCCACCGCGCTGGACGAGCTGTACGGCAACGGCCGCGGCGAGGGCTCCCGCGGCGATCTCGGTGCGGGCAACCGCGGCGGCCGCCAGGCGCCCTACCCCGGCGTCCGCGAATGGTCCGAGGAACTGTCCGCCCTGTTCGGCCCCGGCATCCGCGAGGAGGTCCTCGCCGCGGCCGCCGCGTCCGGCCGCCGCGACGTCCTGGGCGAACTCGACCCCGCCGACGTCCGCCCCTCCGTCGACCTGCTGCGCACGGTCCTCCAGCATGCGGGCGGCCTCCCCGAGGCCCGGCTCGGCGCACTCCGTCCCCTGGTCCGCCGACTCGTCGACGAACTCACCCGGCAGCTGGCCACCCGGCTGCGCCCCGCCCTGACCGGCATGACGCTGCCCCGCCCGAGCCGACGCCCCGGCGGGCAGCTCGGCCTGGCCCGCACCCTGCGCGCCAACCTCGCCACCGCGCGCCGGACCCCCGACGGCAGCGTCCAGGTCGTCCCCGAGCACCCGGTGTTCCGCTCCCGCGCCCGGCGCGCCGCCGACTGGCGGCTGGTCCTGGTCACCGACGTCTCCGGCTCCATGGAGGCCTCCACCATCTGGTCGGCCCTCACCGCCGCGGTCCTGGCCGGGGTGCCCACTGTCTCCACCCACTTCCTCGCCTTCTCCACCGAGGTCATCGACCTCACCGACCACGTGCACGACCCGCTGTCCCTGCTGCTGGAGGTACGGGTCGGCGGCGGCACCCACATCGCCGCCGGGCTGCGCCACGCCCGCACCCTGGTGACCGTGCCGTCCCGCACCCTGGTCGTCGTGATCAGCGACTTCGAGGAGGGCCATCCGGTCGGCGGGCTCCTCTCCGAGGTGCGCACCCTCGTCGGAACCGGGTGCCATGTACTCGGCTGCGCGAGCCTGGACGACGCCGGCCGCCCCCGGTACTCGACCGGCGTCGCCGGGCAGCTCGTCGCCGCCGGGATGCCGGTAGCCGCCCTCAGCCCGCTCGAACTCGCCCGCTGGGTAGGGGAGAAGATCGCATGAGCCAGCACCTGCCCCCTGTCGCGCCCGCCGTGACCGCCGACATCGTCGGCGCGCTCTCGCCCAGGCTGCGCAAGCGGCTCGACGCCGCCATCACCAAGATCGCCGACCGGCCCGTCACCCGCGACGGCGACACCGTACGGATCGCTGTCGATGACGAGACCGGCCTGGAACTCCACGCCCCCGCCGGGGTGGTGACCACGGCGGACGCCATCCGCTGCGGCTGCCTGCTCGCCCCGGGCTGCCTGCACCGGGCGGCGATCGCGTCCGCCGCGCCGGTGGCCGACCCCGTGGCCGACCCCGTGGCCGACCCGTCCTGCGACCCCGGCGCCGGGCAACCGTCCCCCGGCGAGGACGCCGGACCCCCTCAGCCGCCGGAGACCGAAGAGAGCACGGCCACCCCCGAGCAGCGTGCCGCGGCCGGCCACCTGTGGGCGGCGGGCGCAGCCCTGCTCGACACGGGCATCGAAGGCGCCGGAGCCGTCCTGCAGTCCGAACTGCTGCGGGCGGCCCACACTGCCAAGCTCGGCGGCCTGCCCCGCCCGGCCGCGGCCGCCGTCTCCGTCGTCACCGCGCTGCGCTCCGCCCGCTCCGCCGACCCCGCCCACCGCCTCGCCGACCTCACGGCAGCCGTCCTCGAACTGCTCGGCACCGCCCACCGGCTGCCCGACGCCACCGGCTCCGAACTGGCCGCCCTGCGCGGCACCGCCCGGCAGACCTACGTACCGGACGGCTCCCTGCGTTTGTACGGCCTGTTCACCGAACCCCTGATTACCGCAGGCGGCTACGCGGGAGCCCTCACCTGGACCGCCGCCGCCGACGGCCGCCTCTACACCGTCTCGGACATCGCCCCGGGCGGCCCCGGCCGAGCCACGGCGGCCGCCGGGCGCACCGTACGCCTGGGCGACACCGCCCTCACCCACCGCCAGTTGTCCCACGCAGGGCTCGCCCTGTCAGGGGCCACCGTCTCGCCCACCGGCCGCCTCGGCGCGGGCGCCGGGGTCAAGGCGGTCCAGGCGGCGGGCGCGGCGTGGACGGACGAACCCCTCGCCGCCCTGTGGTCCCCGCCCGCCGCCGGACAGGTCACGCGCGCCCTGCACTCCCGGGCCCCGGGCGCCGATCTGCTCTTCCTCGACGTGACGATCCTGGGCCCCGCCCGCGAGACCGGCGGCGACTGCCTCCTCGCCACGTGCGAGGACCTGACGCTCCGCCTCACCGCGGCCCACGACCATCCCGCTCTGGCGTACCGCGACAACCTCCGGATGCTGGCGGCCCTGCCAGGCACGCGCCTGCGCGTCGTCGGCCGCCTCCTCCCGGACTCCCGGCCCAGCCTCCAACTCCTGGCGGCCGCACATCCGGCGGATCCCGCCCGGCGCGTCGACCTGGGCCTGGACCGGCTGCAACGTGCCGACCTCCCCTCCGCCCCGCCGCCGCCCCTCGCACAGGCCCCCACCGGCCGGGGGGCGGATCCGGCCCCCCTCCACCTCCTGCGCCGCCGCCTCGAACAGGCCGTCGCCGCCGGACGCCCCTTCCTGGCCCTCCCCGGATCGCTGCCGGCCGACGCCGGGCAGCTGCGCCGCTCGGCCCTCCCCACCGCCGCCGATCTCCTGGCCGAACTGCAACGCACCGCCACCCGGCGCGCCCGCGACCCCTTCGGCCGGCTGCTCCCCGCCGACCCGACCGACTTCGCCCGCGCCTGGCTGGGCGCGGCCCTGTACACCGAGGCGGCCGAGACCTCGCTGTGTGCGGCGGCATGGAAACCGGAACGGTGAGGGCCGGGGCTGCGGCGGTGGCGTCCGGCGCCGGGCGTCAACCGCGGAGGTGCGCCTCGCGGTCCTGGCGTACGCATTCGATGGGGCAGTCACCGGCGCCCGGGTCGACGGTGACGCCGTGGGTCTCGCTGCGAAAGCCGGGGGCGGCTTCACCCTGCTCCGGCACCGCACCCTCCTCGGATGACGCCACCCTCCCTCACCACCGGATCTGAGACGGAACCGTCGGCTGTACGGCGCCCCTTGGACCGGACGAGCCGCCGTTGGACCGGATCGCCAAGGCCTGGTGTCCGCAGTGGCACCGTAGTGCTCCGGTGTCCGGACCCGTGATGAAGTCCACATACGAGAGGAACCCCAGCCGGCGCACGGCTGGGGTTCCTCGAAGCGGTGGGTGTCGGTCAGCAGGTGGGGTTGCCCGGGCCGTGTGCCGTTCGTCTCCGCGTCGGCCGGCCGCCCCGAATCGCGATCACCGTGGGATCGGGCAGATCAGCGCTGCAGGGTGAGGACACCTGGCCGGTACGGCAGCCGGTCGTAGGGGCCACCCGCGGTGGCGGACTTGCCCTGGTAGAGAAACTGCAGGTTGCAGGGGTCGATGGTCATGGTCTGGTCGGGGTTGTTGCGGACCAGGTCACCGTGGCTGATGTCGTTGGTCCAGGTGGCACCGCTGTTGGCCTGGCCCGCGAAGGGGGTGCTCTCGCTGCCGGCCTGCGGGGTCCAGGAACCGCTCAGGCTGGTGGCCGTGAACGAGCGGAAGTAGCGCCCCTTCGCACCCCTCGCCTCGACGATCATGAGGTACTGGTTCTGGCCCTGGACCTTGTAGACCTGCGGCGCCTCGAACAGGTTGTCCGTCGAGTCGCTCATGATCGTCGTGTACGACGAGCCGAAGTTGCCGGGGAAGTTCCCGATCGGCATGCTCGCCCGGTAGATCTTGCCGTTGTCACCGGCGAAGAACAGGTACATGTTCTGTCCGTCGGCGATCAGGGTCTGGTCGATCGGGCCGGTGGGGGAGCCCGGGATGCCACCGGTGAACAGCGGCTGCGGCGAGGACCAGCCGTTGGGGTTGGTGGGGTCGCTCGACGTGCGGTAGATGAAGGGCCACGAACCCCACTGGTACGCCAGCACCCAGATGTTCTTGGGCGCGAAGTAGAACAGCGTGGGCGCCACCGTGGCCTGGCTCATCCCGGTCTGACCGGCCGACGCCATGTCCGACCAGTTCGTGAAGGGATCGAACATCATCGAGCCGTACGACGATCCGGACGTGTTCGACCCGTAGACCAGGTGCTTGCCGTTGTGGACCACGGTCGTGAAGTCCTTCAGCGCGCCCCATCCGTTCGCCGGCTGCGCCAACGTGCCCGTCGAGGTCCATCGGTACGTCGACGGAAGAGCACACGGACCGCCCGTCGGAGCGGGCGTGGTCGGGGTGGACGCCCCGGACGGGACGGTCCACTTCTGGTTGGTGCCGGACCAGCAGGAGTACAGCTGGATCTTGGTGCGGTTGGCGGTGGCCGCGCCGACGGCGTCGAGGCACAGCCCGGACTGGACACCGGCGATCGTGCCGTTGGCGGTGTCGATGTTCCACTGCTGGCCGGCGCTGCCGTCGCAGTCCCCGATGACCACCGCGGTGCCGTTGCCGGTGCCCTTGGACAGGGCGTCCAGGCACTTGTTGCCGTAGACCATCAGCTGCTTGTCGGAGGTGTAGGTCCAGCGCTGGTTGGCCTGGCCGTTGCAGTCCCACAGCTGCGCCTGGGTGCCGTTGGCGGTGGTGGAGCCGTTGATGTCGATGCACCGGCCGGAGGCGACGCCCTTGATCGCCCCGGTGCCGGTCCCGCCGGTGGTGCCGGGGGCGGCCTTGAGGGCGTTCACGACGGCGGTGTAGGCGGCCTTGGGGTTGCCGTTGTTGTCGAACAGCAGGGGGCTGTCGCTGCTGCGCCAGGAATCGCTGTCCCGGATGCCCCATACCGTGATGCCGGTGCACCGGGCCACGGCCAGGCAGGCCTTGACCGTGTTGGCGTAGTGGGTGGACGACGCCCGGGCGATGTCCAGCTCGGTGATCTGGACGTCGACGCCGAGGGCGGCGAAGTTGGACAAGGTGGTCTGGAAGCTGGACGGCGGGCCGCCGGTGCCGAAGTGGCTCTGGAACCCGACGCAGTCGATCGGCACGCCACGGGACTTGAAGTCCCTGACCATGTTGTAGACGCCCTGGGTCTTGGCGTCCGACCAGTTCTCGATGTTGTAGTCGTTGTAGCAGAGCTTGGCCGAGGAGTCGGCCGCCCGGGCGGTGCGGAACGCTTCCTCGATGAAGCCGTTGCCCAGGACGTTCTGGAACACCGAGCTGCGGTGCTGGGAGGAGCCGTCGGCGAACGCCTCGTTGACCACGTCCCAGGCGTAGATCTTGCCCTTGAAGTGGGTCATCTCGGCGGTGATGTGGTTGTTCATCACGCTGCGCAGCGTATTCGCGTCGCTGATGGAGCTGACCCAGGAGGGGAGCTGCGAGTGCCAGACCGTGGTGTGGCCGCGCATGCGCTGGCCGTGTGCCAGGGCACGGTCGACGATCTGGTCGGCCGCCCCGAAGTTGAAATTGCCGCGGGACGGTTCGATGGCGTCCCACTTCATCTCGTTCTCCGGGGTGATCATGTTGAACTCCCGGTCCGAGATCGCGGCGTACGTCGAGTCGCGGAGCCTGCCGGAGGCCACAGCGGTGCCGAAGTACCTGCCCGAGGGGCCCGCCTGCGTACCCAGGTTGGCGGCTCCGGCGGAGCTGGGCAGGAACGTCACGACACCGGCCACCAGCGCGGCGGCCGACAGCCCTATCGTCAGCGTCCGGTGACGCCGGCTGAGCCGGTGGAGGCCTTTCATGATTCTCCTCGGGGGTCGCGGGTCACCCGGGGTGCCGTGATCGTGCGCGCATCGGCCGGTACGGCCTGATCCGCCTCGGGGCGGGTGCGGTGCAGGACGTGGGACCGTTCCTGCGTACCGGTCACCCGGGGTTCGTGGGTGCGTCGCGTCATGGGAGGCGCTTTCTTCAGGAGATGCGTCAACGGGGAAGTAGGGGAACCCGCCGCGCCGCCACACGCCATGGTGAGCGGCGGGAAGAACACCCCACGAAGAGGAGGCCGCCGGACCCGCGGTCTCGTAACGGAAAATTCGCGCCGCCCGGACGATTGCTCAGTGATGCATCTCGCAGGCAAAAAGTGTTATGCCGAGCCCGCCGTCCGGCCGTCCCCGTGGAAAGGCGCGCCGCCCCGACCCGTCACCGCGCGCTCGGTCCGACATGCTCAAGGAGCAGTTCTCAAGCCCAGGGCCCGCGCATGATGAAGGAAGCCTGGCCGGCGAAGGCCCGGGTGCCGTCGGAGCCGTCGAGCCAGATGCCGCCGTCGCGGTGACGGAGGACCGATCCGGGATAGTTGTGCGCGTGCAGGGTCACCGACCCGGCGACCGCCCCGAGGCTCGGACAGAAGGTGGCGTCTTCACGGAACAGTGCGCTGCCGTCGTTGGTGCTCAGCTGGAGCCGCAGGTCGCGATGGCGCAGATAGCGGCCGTCCGCGGCGCGGAAGGTGACGCACCGCGTGTCGGCCAGCCCCCCGATGACCGTGAAGGTGACCCGCTGCCGTGTCTGCGCGCTGCTGGACGCGGAGACCCGGCCGAGCATCGCGAAGTCGGCCGCATACGTGAGGTACAGGGCGGGGTCGTCCACGGACTCCAGTGACTGTGCCCCCAGCGGAACGGTGCCTGCTGCGACCGACGGACTCACCGGGGACGGTCCGGCCGACGTGGTGGTGCGCGACGGGACCGGCGTGGGATCTCCGACCGGGGGAGCGGCGATGACGCCGGGCACCCGATGCGCCGGTTCGGGCCAGGTCGCGTAGGTGGCGGTCCCCGCGATGAGCACCGCGCCCGTGGCGAGGCCCACCAGAGGATGAGCGGTCATCGCGGGGAGTTTGCCGACCAGCGAGCTGTACAGACCGCCTCCCCCTGGCGCCGTGCCGACGGCGACGTGTGCCGTGGCCAGCCCGACGGCGCTCGTGGCCGTACCCGACAGCAGGCCCTTGGCGGCCAGTGCGGCGATGAGTCCGGCCGGGACGGCCAGCGGAGCGAGGCTGAGGAGCAGTAGTTCGGCCGGAACCCGTTCTGACGTCGTCGCCGTGCAGACCGGGCAGCCGCGGGTGTGCCGCGCGATCCGCTTGCGCCACACCGGTGCACGGAGACCGTCCCAGCCGACGACGGTCTCGTTCAACTGCGGACAACGCGGGTCGGCCTCGAGCGCGGCGACGATCGTCCGGCACGCTTCCAGCTGCTCGCGCATGCGTTGCAGGCGTACTCCGACGTGGGCGACAGTGAGCCCCATCGCGGCGGCGATGTCGTCACGGCTCAGCGAGCCGGCGCATTCCTGCCACCACAGCGACAGCAGCACCCGGTGGTCCGGGTCGAGCCACCGGTCGGCTTCGACGACCTGACGGCGCTCGTCCGACACGTGCAGACGCAGGATCGTCACGTCCTCGGGTTCGGCGCCGGCGTCCGGTATCTGGAGTGCCCCGTCGATGACGGTGGTCCGGTCGGCGGAGGCGCGTTGCCGCTGCCAGTGGGTGTTGATCTGGCGGAGCGTGATCGACACCAGCCAGGACCGGAAGCTCTCCGGGGCGCGCAGGGCCGGCAGGTCGCGCACCACGCGCAGCAGGGCTTCCTGGACGACGTCGTCGACGTCGGCATGTCCGCTCAGCGCTCGCCCGACGATGTTGTAGACCAACGGCAGGTACGCGGCGATCAGTTCTTCGCGCGCCCGACCATCGCCGGCCTGCGCCGCGACGACCATCCCCGCGTGGTCCGCATCCATGAGCCCCATTCCCACCTCCCCCAGGGGAGCGATCCGCCGAGTACGGCGTCACCTTTTGGCCTCGGGTACGCAACCGGGCCAGGCGATCTGACGACAAGTGAGGAGAAGGCGCCCCTGAGCTGCGGGGATTCGAGTGTCTAGGTCGGATCCGCTGCAAGAACAGGTGCACCTTCTCGGTGAGCGAGCGTACAGGGTGGGACCAGCCGGCTGTCCGTCGCCGCTGACGGGCGTCCGACTGGACCCAACGCCCGGCCCCGAGGGGCTGGAGGAGCGAATCCTGGTGCGGATCCGGCTCCGGCGCACCCGAGACCGGCCGGTGAGAAGGGCGTCGTAGGCGGCGCGGCCGGCCGCGGCGACAGGATCTCGGCGGTCGGCAACCTTTTGCGGGGCCGTGGCGACTGACGGGAGCCGAAGACGATCACACCACGATCGTCCGATCACACCGCCGCATGCCGCTGCGCACCGCTGACCTGAGCGGCGTGCGCGGCAGACCCGTAGCAAGGAGCAACCCCCCATGAACGAGACGGATCCCACCGCGCACGGTCGCGGTCGGCGCACGCGCGCGGCCGCCGGCGAGCGACGTACGCGTGGACGCCACCGCCGGCGCTGGACGACGATGGGCCTGGCGCTGGGCGTGCCCGGTGTGCTCGGCCCCTACCTGCTGTTCGTGCAGGCCGACTCGGAGGCCGCGACGTTGGATTCCGACGCCTACTACGAGGTGGTGTCCGTGCGCAGCGACAAGGTGCTGGACGTGCCCGGCGCTGACACGTCGGACGGCGCTTGGACACGGCAGCAGAGCCGCGTGGCCGGTGCCGCAAGTCAGCAATGGCGGCTGAGGCCGACGCGGGACGGCTACTACGAGCTGGAGAACCGCGGCAGCAAGAAGGTCCTCGGTGTGCGGGGTGCCTCCAGCCAGTCGGCGGCGGCCGTCGAGCAGCAGTCCGACCACGGTGCCGCCGCACAGCAGTGGAAGATCGAGGACGTCGACGGCACGGCGGTGAAGATCGTCTCCCGGAGCAGCGGCATGGTGCTGGACGTGTGGGGCGGTTCCCGCGGCGACGGCGTGCCGCTCATCCAGTACCCGGACCAGGGCGGCACCAATCAGAGGTGGAAGCTGGTGAGGGTGGGCGGCCCGGCCGGGTACACCTGGCACAACGCGCAGATCGTCGGTGGCGGGTTCGTCACCGGGCTGGTCTTCAACCCGGCCCGCAAGGACCTGCTGTACGCGCGGACCGACATCGGCGGCGCCTACCGTTGGGACGCGACCGCCGCGCGCTGGACCCCTTTGACCGACTGGATCGGCGGAGCCGACTGGAACCTGCTGGGGATCGAGAGCCTGGCGACCGACCCGGTCGACCCGAATCGCCTGTACCTCGCGAGCGGCACCTACACCAACGACTGGGCGGGCAACGGCGCCATCCTGCGCTCCACCGACCAGGGCGGGACGTTCGAGCGCACCGACCTGCCGTTCAAACTGGGCGGCAACGAGGACGGCCGGTCCATGGGCGAGCGGCTGGTGGTGGACCCGTCCGACCACCGCACGCTCTACCTGGGTACCCGCAAGAACGGGCTCTGGCGCAGCACCGATTACGGAGTGACCTGGAGCCAGGTCGCGGGCTTCCCCGTGAAGGACGGTGCGAGCAGCGGAGTCGGCCTGTCGTTCGTGACCTTCGGCCCGGCCGGTAGCCGGACCATCTACGTCGGGGTAGCGGACAAGGCCACCTCCCTCTACCGCTCCACCGATGGCGGCAGCACCTGGCAGGCCGTGCCCGGCCAGCCGGAAGGGCAGCTGCCGCAGCACGGTGTGCTGTCCGGCGACGGCTCGCTGTACCTGACGTACACCAACGCGCCGGGCCCGAACGGGGTGACGGCTGGTTCGGTGTGGAAGCACACGCCGTCCACCGGGGGCTGGAAGAACATCTCGCCGTCCAGCGGCGGTTACGGCTTCGCCGGCCTGGCGGTCGATCCGCAGCACCCGTCCACGGTCATGGTCACCACACTGGACCGGTGGTGGCCCTCGGACGAGATCTACCGGTCGGCCGACGGCGGGGCCTCCTGGAAGGCGCTCGGCGCGACCTCGGTCCGGGACAACTCCGAGGCGCCCTACGTGGGCACCGGCATCGGTCACTGGATGGGCGCCCTGGCCATCGACCCCTTCGACTCCGGTCACGTGCTGTACGGCACCGGATCGGGGATATGGGGCAGCCATGACGTGACCGCGGCGGACACCGGGCGGGCGACGCACTGGACCATCCCGGCCAAGGGCCTGGAGGAGACCGCGACCCTCGGACTGATCAAGCCTCCCGGTCTTCCCCTGATCAGTGCGCTCGGCGATGTCAGCGGGTTCCGACACGAGGACCTCACCAAGGTGCCCGCGAAGGCGTTGTCCGGACCGCTGTTCACCAACACCACGGGTATCGACTTCGCCCAGTCGAAGCCGCAGTTCATGGTGCGGGTCGGTCTCGGTGGTGAGCAGCACGGAGCCTATTCGACCGACGGCGGAGCCGACTGGGCACCCTTCGCCGCGGCGCCGGTCCGCGACGCGGGCGGCGGTTCCGCGGCGGTCTCGGCGGACGGCGCCGCCGTGGTGTGGACCCCCGCGGGCCAGGTGCCGTACTACTCGACCGACCGTGGCTCGTCCTGGACGGCGACTTCCGGTCTGCCCGAGGACACGGCCGTGGTGGCCGACCGGTCGGCGGCGAACACCTTCTACGCCCTCAGCGGCGGCACCTTGTACGCCGCCACCGACGGCGGGAAGCACTTCACCGCCCGGGCCACCGGCCTGGGCGCCGGGACGCTCAAGGCGGTTCCCGGCATCGCCGGTGACCTGTGGATCGCCGGCGCGGGCAACGGACTGCTGCACTCCACCGACGGGGGGAAGAGCTTCGGCAAGCTGGGCGGCGTGGAGCAGGCGACCGCCGTCGGCTTCGGTAAGCCGGCCCCGGGCGCCGGGTACCAGGCGCTCTACCTCAGTGGGAAGGTGAAGGGCGTCACCGGGCTGTTCCGTTCCACCGACGGCGGCTCGGCCTGGGTCCGGATCAACGACGACCGGCACCAGTTCGGTGGCAGTGCCATCAACGTCATCAGTGGCGACCCCGATGTGTACGGCCGGGTCTACCTGGGCGGCTACGGCCGTGGCGTGGTGTACGGCGACCTGTCCTGATGGTTCTGGCCCGTGGGCGGGCGGCGGTCCGCGCCGTTCCACCCACGGGCCGGCGAACCGGCACGGCCTCATCGTGCCGGGGTGAAGCCGCCCCAGACCGAAAGGGCGCCGCGGGGACCGTCGGCGTCGACGCGGTAGCCGTCGTGCTCGGCCTCGCGTGCGCCGGCGGCGTGGTTGTACTGGCCGGCGAAGACATGCTGTCCGGCCGGTACCGTGCGGCCCGGCTTGAGGATCCAGCGGTAGACCACTGCTCCGCCCTCGTTCTGCACGGTGACGGTGAAATCCTCGGCGGGCAGCGTCCGCCAGCTGCCGGTGCTCTGCACTGCGCCGGTCTGCGTGATACGCAGCTCCACGGTGAGTGCGGTGAGCGGCTCGGTGGACTTGAGGGTGATGTTGCTCTGCGCCCAGAAGCTGTTGCTGTTCGTGCCCAACGAGCCGGCTGACGACAGAGGCCCGTCCTGAACGTGCGCGCTGCCGGAGCTGGCCGAGCCCGCGGCACCTGTCCCCGAAGGGCTGGGGCCCGTCGGGGACGAGGGGTCGGGCGTGGTCGGGCGGCCGGTGGCGGGTGTCGAGGGTGTCGACGGTGTCGACCGGGGCGTCCCGGACGGGGCGGACGGCGCGGACGGGGAGGACGGCGCGGCGGGGGTGGCCGAGACGTCAGGCCGGGCCGGCGGGGACTGGACGATGGCCGCGACGGCGAAGCCGCCGACCGCCAGAGTGCCGGCCGCGGCGAGGGAAGCGAGCGCGATCCTGGGCCAGGGCCTCGCGCCCGAAGACGCGCGGTGGCGCACGGGGGTGCCGGACATGCCGCGTTCCACGCGCGCCAGGATTCGGGCACGGTCGGGCTGGTGGGCCTCGGCGGCCGCGCGCAGCCGCTCGGTGAGTTCCTCGTTCAACGGCTCCTCCTTCCCGCCAACAGTTCCCCGGCTGCTCCTGTGCTGCCCAGCATCCGTTCCAGTTCGGCCATCCCCTTCGAGGTCTGGCTCTTCACCGTACCGACCGATATTCCGAGCGCCAGAGCGGTGTCCCTCTCCGACAGGTCGAAGGCGTGCCGCAGGACCACGCACGTCCGCTTCCGGAACGGCAACCGGGCGAGAGCAGTACGCACGTCTACCACCGCGGCCACGTCCGGACCGTGCAACGGCTCCGCACCGCGGGACCAGAACAGGGCGATCCGGCGGCGCTCGCGCACCGCGCTGCGGATCTGTGACCGTGCCAGGTTGGCGACCACGCCGCGGGCGTAGGCGAGCGGGTACTCGGCCTGGCGCAGCCGGTCCCAGCGCTGCCACAGTGCGATCAGGGCATCCGCGGCCAGATCGTCGGCGCCGTCCGCTTCGCCCGTCAGGAGATGGGCGAAGCGGGCGAGTTCGGCGTAGTGGCGTTCGAAGAAGTCGTGGAACTCCGCGGATGCGTCATCGAGGACCATGTCCGTTAGTCGTCCCCTCCGCAAATGTGTGCGCTAACATCCGGGCGGCAGCGTACCAGTGCCCGGATGACCAGGGCACTCCGATGCGGCGTACCCGGCTCCGCCACCCCCCGGTGCGGTTTCAGTGCGCGGCGAACTGGACCCGGGTCGGCTGTGCAACGTTCGGCAGCACCGCGGTCCCGTCGACCGTCAACTGTTCTCCGTAGATGTCGGTGATCCTTATCGCGCCGCCGCACCCGCTGCCGTCGGCGGAGAGGAAGTAGTTGTAGTCGGTACGGGGCAGTCTCCGCCAGCCCTTGCTCGTGCGTACCTCCAGCCGTGCGACCGGATTGCGGTGGTCGATCACCTGGATGCCGCACCAGTAGGTGCTGGAACCGGTCTTGTACCGGATGGAGAGCGCGCCGGACACGTGGGGGCTCAGCAGGCTCCAGGTGATCGGGATGCGGCCGAGCTTGGGGTCGGCCAGTTTCGCGAAGGCCTGTTCGCTGAGGTCCAGCTGTCCGGGTGCGCAGGGCAGCGGGCACTCGTTGGTGATCCGGACCGTGATCGAAGCGCCGTTCGCGGCGCGGACGCGCACGGACGCGCCGCACGCCCTGGACGACTCGTAGTCCGTGGTGTTCATCGCCGCGATCATGAGGTCGTCGCTCGGGCCGAACAGGCAGGCGCCGTTTCCGTCGCCGGCGGCGTAGACGGTGGCGACGCCCTTGTAGGTGGTCTCGGGCTGGATGCGCCCTGCCGACGGTGCCGGGGTGGACGCCGCCGACGGGGTTTCCTTCGCCGAGGGCTGTGGCGTCGCCGTGGTGGTCGCTTCCGCGGCCGCGCTCGGGGCCGCCGCGGCTTGCGAGCTGGCCGCCGGGGGCGCTGGGCTCGTCGGCTCCGAGGCCGTGGCTCCCGCAGGGGCGGCGGCGGGGGCGGCCACGCCGGCCCCAGCCCCGGCCCCGGCCTTGGGGCCGGGGAGGATGGCTGTCACCAGGCAGAAGAGGACGCCCGCGGCGGTCAGCATCACTGCCGTCCCCAGCATCAGCCTGTGTCTACGCCTGCGCTGCCGCGCGGCTTGCCGTGCAGTCTGCATGTCCGTCCGTTCGGAGATTCGAGTCGAGGTGCACTGCCTGGTCGCCGCCGGGCGCGAAAAGGTTGCCTACGGTGGCACGCGGGCGCCCGGCGGGTCCTTCCGTGCGGCCGGGCATCGGTGTCCCGCCTCGGTCCGCTCACTGAGCGAGGGCGTGCGGGGAACCGGGCTGGGCGGCACGGATACCGCGCGGAGAAGCTCCGGCGCTGGTCGCCGGCGCCGTAGGCGCCCGTATTGCGGGCGCGGCGGTAAAGGGCGCGTTCAAGAAATTCCGGAGGTAGCGGAGCGCTGCCCGAATGATCGGCCGCCTGTCGTCGGCGCTCGTCATCGCCGCGATGCCGGGCGCAGCCATGGGGGTCGGCACCGCCCCGGCCGGCGCCGCACTCGTCCAGCTGACGTTCACCAACGTCAGCAACAACAAGCTGCTGGACGTCCAGAACGGCGACTACGAGGACAACGCGGCCATCTCCGTCAACCCGGCACCGGGGTCCGCCACGACGTGGCGCATCAACACGGGCACCGCCTTCGGCTCGGGGTTCGCCATCGTCACCACCACCACCGGCAAGTGCATGGACTTGACCATGGCCCGTTACCAACTGCGCCAGCAGCCCTGTAAGGACTCCGCGACCTGCTCGTGGTACACGGCCAGCCAGACACCGCCCTTCCAGCTGCCGGAGACCTGCATCTCCCCGATCTGGTTCAACGACACCTCGACCACGATCCCGTGAGAGTTCACGCTGAACACGACCACGGGGTGGAGCAACACCATCGGCTTCAAACTGGACGGAAGCCTGAAAGTCAGTGGCAGCGTCGCCGGTCTCGCCGCGCTCGAGCTCGCCGTCACCGCCGAGGTCAACGGCGCCACCACGGTGGACCTCAAGCAGGAAATGGGCAACAAGCTGACCGTGAGCGTGCCCCCGCGCCTGTACGGGTGGGTCACGCTGTCCGAACTGGCCACCAAGGCCACCGGGACCTGGACCTTCGACACCCAGGGCTTCCCCTGGACCGCCGACGACACCATCACGGTGCCCCTGAAGTACGACGTCAACGGAGGTGCGAGCATCTACAGCGCCCGGACCAGGCCGACGTTCACCAACTGCGCCGGAGTGTAGCCTGCGGTCTTCCCCATCGACCGGCTGGAGAACGCTTCCGGTACGGAGGCTGGGCTCCCGGCACCCGGACATGATCCGGGCCCGGGAGCGCCCGGGTCACCCGAGGGTGCAGGCCCGAGAGGCCTTGACCCCGAATGTTGAACACGTCCATGCGGGTTGGGCATGGGCAGTTGTCGCTGACGAAGGCCGCCGCCACGTCCGGCGAATGCCCAGGTGAGCGACCCAGTTCGAGGACGATTCGAGCGGCAGGTGAGGCGCGGCTTCTTACGCTTCGGGCGCTGGATCGGCT
Organism: Streptomyces sp. NPDC006544; assembly: GCF_040611715.1. Classification (NCBI taxonomy): domain Bacteria; kingdom Bacillati; phylum Actinomycetota; class Actinomycetes; order Kitasatosporales; family Streptomycetaceae; genus Streptomyces; species Streptomyces sp. NPDC006544. The sequence goes on from NZ_JBEXOV010000118.1 coordinate 14,910, forward strand.
CTGAGGTACCGACTCCAGACCTGGGCCTTGCGATAGGGGCCGGCCCCGTCGCAGTCGTACTGCGGCGCGTCAAAGGTCACCCAGTACCGCAGCTCGCCGCTGAGCGACTGGGCGTGTTCGTTGGGTTCGGGTGCGCCCATGGCATAGATCGTTCCAGCGAACTCGACCTGCCAAGGACCGTCCCAGTCCTGGTCGCGAAGGACCGTGACCCGGCTGCCCGGTGCCAGTGCACCCGTCGGCCATGTCTGGCTCAAGGGACGGCCAAGGATGTGCTCTACCGCCGGGCGATCATCTACGTCCGCAGGAACAAGGCCGGAACTGTCGGTCATGTCGACCACTCTGCCCGCTCCACTTCAGGAGTGCCAGAAGATAAAGAACAAGCTCAGCGGGCGCCGAGGAGGTGCTCGAGGGCGAGCTGGTCCAGCTGCTCGAAGGCCATCCCGCGGCGGGCGGCGGCGTCGACATCGAACTCGTCGAAGGCGGACGGGTCGGCCAGGAGCCCGGCCAGGCCGTCCGCGGCGGTGGGGAGGGCCAGTTCGGGCAGCCTGGAGGCGGCGAGCGCGGCCTGGACCTCCGGATCGGACCGGAAGGCGCGGGCGCGCTCCGCCAGGAGCAGGTAGTTGCGCATGCAGCCGGCCGCCGAGGCCCAGACGCCGGCGGAGTCCTCGGTGCGCGGCGGCTTGAAGTCGAAGTGACGGGGGCCGTCGTAGCCGGCCGACTCCAGCAGGTCGACCAGCCAGAAGGCCTGCCGCAGGTCGCCCGCACCGAAGCGCAGGTCCTGGTCGTACTTGATGCCCGTCTGGCCGTTGAGGTCGATGTGGAACAGCTTGTCGTGCCACAGGGCCTGGGCGATGCCGTGCGGGAAGTTCAGCCCGGCCATCTGCTCGTGGCCGACCTCCGGGTTGAGGCCGACCCGCTCGGGCCGCTCCAGCTCGTTGATGAACGCCAGGGCGTGGCCGATGGTGGGCAGCAGGATGTCGCCGCGCGGCTCGTTGGGCTTGGGTTCGATCGCGAAGCGCAGGTCGTATCCCTGGTTCTCGACGTACTCGCCCAGCAGGTCGAAGGCCTCCTTCAGCCGGTCGAGGGCGGTGCGCACGTCCTTGGCCGCTCCGGACTCCGCGCCCTCGCGGCCGCCCCAGGCGACGTAGACCGAGGCGCCGAGTTCCGCGGCCAGGTCGATGTTGCGGATCGTCTTGCGCAGCGCGTACCGGCGCACGTCCCGGTCGTTGGCGGTGAAGGCGCCGTCCTTGAACACGGGGTGGGTGAAGAGGTTGGTGGTGGCCATCGGCACCTTCAGCCCGGCTGCGTCCAGTGCGGCGCGAAAGCGCTTGACCGTCTGCTCGCGCACGGCGTCCCCGGCGCCGAAGGGGATCAGGTCGTCGTCGTGGAAGGTGACGCCGTAGGCGCCGAGTGCGGCCAGCCGTTCCACGGACTCGACGGGGTCGAGGGCGGGTCGCGTGGCGTCACCGAAGGGGTCCCGGCCCTGCCAGCCAACGGTCCACAGGCCGAAGGTGAACTTGTGAGCGGGAGTGGGGACTAGCGGGTCACTGGCCATGAGGCGCTCCGGATCTGGGCCGAGGGCTATTTGTAATGACGGAAAACAAATTAGTATGCCGAGACGCCAGAAGGAACCCCACCGGAGGAACGCATGTCTGCTCAGCGTGTCGCGATCGGTGTCGACAGCTCGACCCAGTCCACGAAGGCCCTCGCCGTCGACATCGACACGGGCACCGTCGTGGGCGAGGGCCGCGCCGCACACGCCGTCAGTGAGGGCGCCGGTCGGGAGAGCGACCCCGAGCAGTGGTGGCGGGCGCTCGGCGAGGCGGTGGCGCGGACGGGCTGCGCGGATCGCGCGGCCGCCGTCTCCATCGCCGGCCAGCAGCACGGCCTGGTCACCCTGGACGCGGCCGGACGGCCGGTCCGGCCGGCGCTGCTGTGGAACGACGTCCGCTCCGCCCCGCAGGCCGCCGAGCTCACCGCCGCCTTCGGTGCGGCAGAGCTCGCCCGCCGCACCGGAAGCGTCCCTACGGCCGCCTTCACGGCCACCAAGTGGGCCTGGCTGCAGGTAAACGAACGTGCCGCCGCCGACCGTGTCGCGGCCGTCCGGCTTCCCCACGACTTCCTGACGGAGCGGCTGACCGGTGAGGCGGTGACGGACCGCGCGGACGCGTCGGGAACCGGCTGGTGGGGCCCGGACGGCTACGACCGGGACGTCCTCGGCCGGATCGGCCTCGACCCCGGGCTGCTGCCGCAGGTCCTCCCGCCGGGAGCCCGGGCGGGCGTCGTCCGAGCCGGGATGCCGCTGCGCGAGGGCGCACTGGTGGCGACCGGGACCGGGGACAACATGGCCGCCGCACTCGGGCTGGGCCTGACCCCCGGACGGCCGGTGCTGAGCCTCGGTACCTCCGGCACCGTCTACGCCGTCGGCCGGACCCGGCCCGCCGACCCGAGCGGAACCGTCGCCGGCTTCGCCGATGCCCTCGGCGGCTGGCTGCCGCTCGCCTGCACGCTCAACTGCACCCTCGCCGTCGACCGCTTCGCCGCCCTCGTCGGCATTGACCGCGAGGACGTCGAGGGAGGCGGCACGGTGGTGGTGCTTCCCTACCTGGACGGCGAGCGCACCCCGGACCTCCCGGGGGCTTCCGGCCTGGTCCACGGCCTGCGCCACGACACCACGCCGGGCCAGCTGCTCCAGGCCGCCTACGACGGCGCCGCCCAAGCCCTGCTCGCGGCCCTAGACGACGTGCTGCGTGCCGGAGGCGAGAACCCCGCCCCCGACGAACCACTGCTTCTGATCGGCGGCGGAGCCCGCGGCAGGGCCTGGCAGAGGACCGTCCTGCGACTGTCCGGCCGAGCGGTCCAGGTGCCCGAGGCCCGGGAACTGGTCGCGCTCGGGGCCGCGGCCCAGGCCGCCGCACTGCTCACCGGTGAGCCTGCCGACGCCGTAGCTCGGCGCTGGCGGACCGCCGAGGGCCGGGTACTGGAGCCCGTACCCCGTGACGACGACACGCTCGAACGGATCACCAGTACGCTGCGGCGGGCGCGGGCCCTGCAGGAGGTCCCGCCGGGAGAGCGATAGGAGGGTCGGCTCGATGACGGGGACCGGCAGAGCGAGCGGGGGCGCGGAGGCCGCGCCCGCCTCGCAGCAGGGGATGCGCCGGCGGAACCTCGCGGTGGTGATCGGCACGGTCGCCGCGCACGGACCGCTCTCCCGGGCGGACGTGGCCGGGCACACCGGCCTGACCCGTCCGGCCGTCTCCTCCATGGTCGACGAGCTCATCGGTCGAGGAGCGCTGACCGAGACGGAGGCCGCGCACAGCGGACGGGTCGGCCGTCCCGGACGGGCGCTGGCCCTGAGCGATCGGGGCCCCGCGGGCCTCGGCCTGGAGATCGGCGTCACCCATCTCGCCGCGTGCGTCGTGGACCTGCGAGGTGAACTCCGGGTGTGGCGCCGGGTGGAGCGGGCCAATGCTGGTCGGCCGGCCGGAGAGGTGCTGGCGGAGGCCGCCGCGCTGGGCGCCGAGGCGGAGTCCGAGGCCGCGGCCCTCGGCCTGCGCGTCGAAGGGCGAGTCCTGGCCGTTCCGGGGGTGGTGCCGAACACGCCGCCCGGGCTGGTCGCGAACGCGCCGAACCTCGGCTGGCAGGCAGTGCGCCCCGCCGACCACTGGCCCGACCCCGACACCGCGCCCGAGCCGGAGAACGAAGCCAACCTCGGGGCGTTGGCCGAGCAGTGGCACCGGGGCAACCCCGCGGAGACCTTCGTACACGTCTCCGCCGAGGCCGGAATCGGTGCCGCACTGGTGATCGGCGGTCAGCTGTTCCGGGGCGCCCGCGGCTTCGCGGGTGAACTCGGCCACCTGCCCGTCCATCCTGAGGGCGCCCCTTGCGCCTGCGGGGCACGCGGCTGCCTGGAGCAGTACGCGGGCGAGGCGGCCGTGCTGCGGGAGGCCGGGCTGGGCCCCGGTGGCGACCCGGTTGCCCTGCTCGCCGAGCGGGCAGCCGCCGGGGACGCCGCGACCCTGCGCGCCCTGGACCGCGCGGGACGGGCCCTGGGCCTCGCCCTGACCTCGGCGGTGAACCTGATCGACCCGGACGGCCTTGTTCTGGGCGGCGCCTACACCGAGCTCGCCGACTGGCTCCTCCCGGCGGTACGCGCCGAACTGGCCGCCCGGGTCACCGTACGGCCCTGGAACCCGGAGGCGGTGCGCCCCTCCGCCCTGGGGCGCCGCGGACCGGTGCTGGGCGCAGCGTGGTCGACCGTCCGGCAGATCATCGCCGATCCCGTTCGCCTGCCCGCGCGCTAGGGCCGCTTCAGGCAAGGTTCGCCCCGTCGCGACGCCCGGCGCGCGCCCTCACCAGCCGCGGTGGCCGCCGGTGCGAGCCGTCCCCGCTCGGCCCGTTGCCGTTGTCGTCGAGGGCCTTGCCGCTGCGGACCGACGCGGGCAACGGCTACCACGAGCTGTGCCAACGCCTCGGCAGCGCCGCTGCGGGACCCGGTGTCCTGCCCCGGTACCGGCTCGGACGCGTCGGCGGACTTCGCGTTCGTCCTGACTCCCCGGCAACAGGGCTGAGACCGTCGAGCGGCCCGTCGCACCAGCGGTCGGCGACGCGCACGCGGCCGGCGTCGGGGGAGACGATCGTCAGCTTGGAACGGTCCACCTTGGCGCCGACGTAGTCCGCGA
>NZ_JBEXOV010000119.1:0-19544 GCF_040611715.1 Streptomyces sp. NPDC006544
GACGCCCCGGCCCCCCGCGCTGCGCCGCCCGCCCCCGGCGGTTCGTCGTGGGCGGGCGGAGACGGCGGGAAGAGGCCGCGGGAGGAGGGAGCGGGAGGGAGCGACGCGCGGATCGAGCCCGGCTGATCCGCAGGACGCTTCCCCGACCGGGAAGGCGGCCTGTCAGGTGCGGCCCGTCAGATGCGGCCGGCCGGATGCCGCCCGCCAGATGCCGCCTGTCGGCCCCGGCCCGTCAGACCCGGCCGCGCAGTGGACGCCGGCGGCGGATCACGTGCGCGCCGGCGCCCAGGGCCGCCGCGCCGACGAGGCTCGCGCCGATGGCGGTCTCGGTGGCGGACGGGCCGAAGGACCCGCCCAGGCCGCCCTGGGCGCCGTTGCCCTCCAGGATCGTGAAGCGGTGCGTGGCGACCAGGCTGTTGTCGTGGCACTTGACCGACAGCGTGTGGTGGCCGGGCGAGGCGTGGTTGAAGATCCGGACGGTCGCGAAACCGATGGAGCCGGCCGACAGGTTCGTCTGCGGAAAGTTGCCGTGCGAGAAGACGATGCCGCCGTGGCCGCAGCCGGCCGCGCTGACCTGCATCGAGGCACCCTGGTGCACGGAGTACGGGTTGACGGTGACGTTGCTGGGCCCCCCGCCGCCCGGGGGATTTGCGACGGCGATCGGTGCGGCGAGGGCGACGGCGGCGAACGCCGCCGCGGTCACGACGAGAGCGCGAGAAGCACGCATGGTGGAACCTCCAGCGGGAAACGCCCCGGAGCGGTGGCCCGGGCAGATCGACGAGAACGCTTCCCATCACGAACCCTCCGGGCGTTCCGCGGACCGCGCATTTCGGCGCATTTGCGCCTTTGGGCCGCAAGGTTGAGCGACACGCCGAGGCGCGGAGACGATCACTGACGGATCCGCAGGTCACGACCCGTCAGACATTTATGTGACGATTACCTGGATGGGCGCACCCCTTCCGGCCCCACCACCCGTTCGCCCTTCCCCGATCGCCGTCCCGCGCGCACCGCCTTAGCGTGCGTGAAGTAGGGCGTACAGGGGTGGGACATGAACGCGGGTCGGGACCCCCGCGTCGGGAAGGGAGAGCCATGACCGAGGACGAGAGTGAGAGGCCGCCGAGAAGACGTTCCCCCTGGGGCGCCATCGCGCTGGTCATGCTCACCGGCCTCGCCATGATGCGCAACGGAGCCGATGTCGACGCCGGACCTCCACAACCCGCCGCAGCCGCGGCGGTGGGAGCTTCGGCCGGGGCGACGGTCGGCCCGCAGGCCGGTCAGGCGCCCGCGGACTCGCCCGCGTCGCCGGGCGTGGAGGCGCTGGAACACTCGTCGGTCCAGCGCGTCCGGATCCCGTCGATCAGCGTGGACGCGCCGGTGATGACGGTCGGGCTGGACGCGACGGGCTGGATCGACGCCCCGCCCCCGCAGGAGAGGAACCTGGCGGGCTGGTACCTCAACGGCATTTCGCCGGGTCAGCGGGGATCGGCGGTGATCGTGGGCCACGTGGACAACGCGCAGGGCCCGGCGGTCTTCTTCGGTCTGGGCGCGATCCAGAAGGGCAGTCGCATCGAGGTGGCGCGCTACGACGGGCGCACGGCGGTGTTCGAGGTGTACGGCGTGGAGGTGTTCGCCAAGAACGCCTTCCCCGGAGCCCGGGTGTACGGAGACACCGGACAGCCGGAACTCCGGGTGATCACGTGCGGTGGCGGCTACTCGAAGGCGGGAGGCTACGACGGGAACGTCGTCGTCTTCGCGCGGATGGTGGAGGCCCGCTGACCGGCCGGTCACGGGCACGCACGACGGCGGCCGCCGCGCGGAGGACCACCGGTCCTCAGCGCGGCGGCACCGTCGGCAGCGTCATCCGCAAGCCGCGGCCCAGCAGTTGCGGCAGGTAGGTCGCCAGCGCCTGCACGCTCTGCGAGCGGTTGCCGCCCGCGTCGTGGTTCAGCACGATCACGCCGGGCGCGGCACCCTGGAGGACCCGCGACACGATCGCGGTGGTGCCGGGCTCCTTCCAGTCCAGGCTGTCGACGGTCCACGCGAGCGGCTCCATGCCCAGCTCCGCGCCGATCTCGAAGGCGGCCCGGTTCCACGCCCCGTAGGGCGCCCGGAACCACACCGGCGCCTCACCGACCGCCTGTTGCACGACCTCGCTCGTGCGGCCGATCTCGGAGGCCAGGGCGGGCCGGCTGAGCGAGGGGATGAGCGGGTGGGTCCAGGTGTGGTTGCCGATGACGTGGCCTTCGGCGACCATCCGGCGCAGCAGGTCGCGGTTGTCGGTGGCCATCTCCCCGCAGACGAAGAACATGGCCCGTACGCCGTGGCGCGCGAGGATGTCGAGGATCCCCGGGGTGTAGCGGGGGTCAGGGCCGTCGTCGAAGGTGAGCGTCATGGCGCTCCCCGCCCTCGCGTCGGCCGGCAGTTCCAGGATCGGCCGGGCCCGTACGGCGGGCTTCGCCACGGGTCCGCGCTGCGGGCTGCCCTCGGAGGTCATCGGCTGGAGCCGGTACGAGGCCCCGCGCGGGGCCTGCGGCCGGGCGGCGCCGGGGGCTCCGGCGAGGGGTCCCGGCCCGGCGGCTCCGCCCGGGCCCGGCCCGGGCCCGGGAGCGCCGCCGGGCCCGGAAGTGCCGAGGCCAGGGGTGCCGGAGCCCGTGGCCCGCCCGGCGCCCGGCAGGTCGTGCTCGCCTGCGGTCAGCAGTCCGGCGGCGGCAGCGACTCCGAGGAAGACGGCGGAACGCAGGAGCACGCGTCGCCCTACTGTCGGATCGTCATTTTTCATTACTACTACGTATCAACGACGTCGTCGCAGATGTCTAGAGGCGCGGACGCGCCCCCGTCCGCTCACCCGGTCAGCGCACAGCCCGGCGGGCTCAGCCGCGCCGCACCAGCGGGAACGGCAGCGTCTCGCGGATCGTCAGGCCCGTGAGGAACATGACCAGGCGGTCCACGCCGATGCCCAGCCCGCCGGTCGGCGGCATCGCGTACTCCAGCGCGTCGAGGAAGTCGTTGTCGATCTCCATCGCCTCCGGGTCGCCGCCGGCCGCGAGCAGTGACTGCGCGGTGAGCCGGCGCCGCTGCTCGACGGGGTCGGTCAGTTCCGAGTAGGCGGTCCCCAGTTCGGTCCCGAAGGCCACGAGGTCCCAGCGCTCCGCGAGCCTGGGGTCCTTGCGGTGCTGACGGGTGAGCGGCGAGACGTCGGTCGGGAAGTCCTTGTAGAAGGTGGGCAGCTGGGTCTTCTCCTCGACCAGCCGTTCGTACATCTCCAGGACCACGTCGCCCCGCGTGTCGTCGGGGTTGTGCGGGACGGCGGCCCGGTCGCACAACCGCCGCAGCACGTGTTCCTCCGTGTCGGCGTCGACCTCCTCGCCGAGCGCCTCGCCGATCGCCCCGTACATCGTCTTGACAGGCCAGATACCGGAGATGTCGTGGACGACGAGCTTCCCGTCCGGGCCCGCCTTGTGCGCGACGGGCGCGCCGAAGGCGGCCGTGGCCGCGCTCTGGATCAGCTCGCGCGTCAGGTCGAGCATCACGTCGTAGTCGGCGAACGCCTGGTAGGCCTCCAGCATCGTGAACTCGGGATTGTGCTTGTAGGAGACGCCCTCGTTGCGGAAGGTGCGGCCCATCTCGAAGACCTTCTCCATGCCGCCGACGCACAGCCGCTTCAGGTACAGCTCGGGCGCGATGCGCAGGTACAGGTCGAGGTCGTAGGCGTTGATGTGGGTGCGGAAGGGCCGGGCGTTGGCCCCGCCGTGGATCTGCTGGAGCATCGGGGTCTCGACCTCCAGGTAGCCCCGGTCCAGCAGCCCCTGCCGCAGGCCCTGGACCGCGCTGGAGCGGGCCCGTACGACGTCGCGCGCCTCGGGGCTCGCGACCAGGTCGAGGTAGCGCCGCCGGACCCGGGCCTCGGGGTCGGCGAGGCCCTTGCGCTTGTCGGGCAGCGGGCGCAGGCACTTGCCGGTGAGCTGCCAGGAGTCGACGACGAGGGACAGCGTGCCGCTCCTGCTGGCCCCTACCTCGCCGCTCGCGACGACGTGGTCGCCGAAGTCGACCTGCGAGGTGAAGGTGCCGAGCACGTCGGCGCCCGCCTCGTCGCGGGTGAACATCAGCTGGACGTCGCCGGACCAGTCCCGCAGGACGGCGAAGACCACGCCGCCGAGGTCGCGCACGACCATCACGCGCCCGGCGAGGGTGACCGTCGAGCCGGTACGGGCGCCGGGCGGGCAGCCGGGGTGGGCGGCCTTGAGCGCGGCGACCGTGTGGCTGCGCTGCCGGATGCCGACGGGGTAGGGGTCGGTGCCGGACGCGCGGATCCGTTCCAGCTTGTCGTGCCGCACCCGTACCTGTTCGGGCAGCCGCTCGGCCGGCGCGGCCGCGCCCTCCTCCTCCACGCGTTCCAGCCCGAGGGAGTCGATGGGCGGCAGGCCCGCCGTGGTGGCGGGGGCGGTGAGCCCGCGCGGGTGGCCGTTGCCCCACAGGGTGCGCATGCGGGGCACGGACACGAAGCCCTCGGCGATGCCGGAGGCGAGGCTGACCCGGGCGAGCGAGCCGGCGTCCTGGTAGCAGAGGAAGCGCGGGTACCACTCGGGGCCGTACTTGACGTTCGAGCGGTACAGCGCCTCCAGCTGCCACCACCGGGAGAAGAAGAGCAGCAGCCGGCGCCACGTCTTGAGCACCGGGCCGGCGCCGATCCGGCCGCCCTCCTCGAAGGCGGAGCGGAAGACGGCGAAGTTGAGGGAGATCCGGCGCACGCCGAGGCCGGGGGCGCCGGCGCACAGTTCGGCGACCATGAACTCCATGACGCCGTTGGGGGCGGAGCGGTCGCGGCGCATCAGGTCGAGGGAGATGCCGTCCTTGCCCCAGGGGACGAAGGACAGCAGGGCGATGAGGTCGCCCTTGTCGTCGAAGGCCTCCACGAGCAGGCAGTCGCCGTCGGCCGCGTCGCCGAGCCGGTCCAGGGCCATGGAGAAGCCGCGCTCGGTCTCGGTGTCGCGCCAGGTGTCGGCGCGGTCCACGATCCTTTGCATCTCGTCCTCGGACAGGGCGGAGTGGCGGCGGATGAGCGTGGTGGCGCCGGTGCGCCGGACGCGGTTGACGGCCTGGCGGGTGACGCGCATGTCGCGGCCGTCGAGGTCGAAGTGGGCGACGTGCAGGATCGCCTCGTCGCCGAGCTGGAGGGCGCCGAGACCGGAGCGGGCGTACGCGGTCGCGCCGGCCTCGGAGGCGCCCATGACGGCGGGCTGCCAGCCGTAGCGGCGGGCGACGGCGAGCCAGGCGTCGATGGCGGGGGTCCAGGCGGCCGGGTCGCCGACGGGGTCGCCGCTGCCGAGGCAGACGCCGGCCTCGACGCGGTAGGTGACGGCGGCCTTGCCGTTGGGGGCGAAGACGACGGCCTTGTCGCGGCGGGTGGCGAAGTAGCCGAGGGAGTCGGCCCGCCCGTACGCGCCGAGCAGGGCCCTGATGCGGGGTTCCTCGTCCCCGTGCAGGGCGGCGGTCAGCCGCTGGGACCGGAACAGGGTGGCGGCGGCGTTCAGCAGGGCGAGGGCGCCGAAGAGGCCGAGCAGGAAGTACAGGGGCCGGGGCGGGCGGCCGTCGAACTGACGGGCGGAGAAGAGGCCGCCGAAGACCTGCTTGGCGGCCCAGTCCAGCCACTGGCCCTTGGGCAGGGTCCCGGGGAACAGCGCGACCAGCCCCCAGCCGAGGAGGACGGCGGCGAGCAGCCCGAGGCCGAGCACGAGCATGGCCCGCCAGAGGGCGCCGGGACGGGACGCGGCGTTGAACTCCTTGCGGGCGGCGATCAGGATCACGAGGGCGGCGACCGAGAGGGCCATGGAGGAGAAGCCGACCCAGTAGTCCTCGTCGGCGATGATCAGCACGTCGACCAGCAGCAGCAGGGCCAGATAGGTGACGACGATCCACCAGGCGACCTTCTTGCGCATGCCGAGTGCCGCGGCGAGCAGGAAGAGGAAGACGGCGTAGGCGAGGTTGGCACTGACCGGCACGACGACGGCGTCGAGGAAGCGTACGACGTGCCGCAGGAGCCGGCGCAGGGTCGGGGAGAGCGACAGCAGGGCGCAGATCAGCCCGAGCGTTCCGAAGAACGCGCCGAAGGCGTCGGGCACCCGGTTCAGGAAGCGGTTGCGGGTCCCGCGCGTCTCCTCCACGGTGGCACTCATGGTTCGCACTGTAGGGAGGGCGGGGCGCGTTCGCGCGTCGAGCCGGTTGGCCTCGGGAGGGTGACGGAGCACGTGAACACGGGATTCGAGCGCGGTACGGACGGCCCGAAGGTCATTCTCGCCGGGGTCGACGGATCGGAGTCCTCGCTGCGCGCGGCGGCGTACGCGGCGGGGCTGGCCCGGCGGCAGAACGCACTGCTGGCGCTGGTGTACGTACAGCCGGTGATGCCCGCCGGGGCGGCGATGGGAGCTCCGGTGGGCGATGCCACCGAGGAGGTCGCGCAGGGCCTGGTGGCCGAGATCCGGGAGTCCGCGGAACGCCTGAAGGGGGTCTACGACGTCCGCTGGCAGTTCCACACCTTCCGCGGGGACCCCTACTCCGGCCTGGTGAGCGCGGCGACGGAACTGACGGCGGACGCCGTGGTGGTGGGTGCCTCGGAGCAGGCGGGCCACCGGATCGTGGGTTCGGTGGCGGTGCGCCTGGTGAAGGCGGGGCGCTGGCCGGTGACGGTGGTTCCGTAGACCCGGGCAGCCGGGGGCCCTACTTGGCCGCCGTCAGGCCGTCCTTCGCCGCGCCGCGGCCGAGGACGGCCTCGGTGATGGCGTCCTGGGCGTTCTCGTAGTCCTCGCGATCCGGGTGCTGCGCGAGGGCGGCGGGCAGGTTGACGACCCGGCCCGTTGCCAGATCCATCATCTGCGGGACGAACTCGGCCTTGGTGACCTGCCAGCGCTGCCCGGCGGCGGCCGGCGGGGCGAAGGTGAACCGGCCGATGGAGCCGTAGTTGCCGCGCATGTCCCGGGCGCCGCTGTGGTTGAACATCTCGCCGGCGACCTGGTCGCCCATGCCGTAGACGACCCAGGTCCCGTTGACCTTCTCGTACGCCTGCGGGATGTGGGCGTGCGTGCCGAGGATCATGTCCACGTCCGGGCGGCCGCCGGTCTGCGAGGCGGTCAGCGCCTTGCCGAGCGCGAGCTGCTTCTCGTCCGGGTCCGTCTCCCATTCGGTACCCCAGTGGAGGCTGACGAGGACCACGTCCGCGCCCGCCTTCCTGGCGGCCCGCGCGTCCGCGACGATCTTCCCCTCCTCCATCAGGTTGACGGCCCAGGGCTGCCCGTCGGGCATCGGGTAGCCGTTGGTGTCGTACGTGTAGGCGAGGTGCGCGACCTTCGCGGAGCCTGCCGTGTACATGGTCACGGCGCCCGCCTCGGCCGCCGTGCGCGCCGAGCCCGCGTGCTTGAGCCCGGCCGCGTCGAACTTGTCCAGCGTGCGCTTCAGGCCGGCGCCGCCGCCGTCGAGGGTGTGGTTCGAAGCGGTGGAGCAGCCGTCGTACCCGGCGTCCTTGAGGCCGTCGGCGACCTCGGGCGGCGACTGGAAGGCGGGGTAGCCGCTGAACGGGCCGCCGTCCTCCCCGTAGACCGTCTCCATGTGGCAGATGGCCAGGTCGGCGGCCGAGACCACCGGCTTGACCCCGGAGAACATGGGCCGGAAGTCGTAGCCGTCGCCGTCCGCGTCGGAGGCCGCCCTGCGGATGACCGACTCGTGGGGCAGCACGTCGCCGCTCGCGACCAGGGTGAAGCCCCGGGCGGCGGGGGCCGTGGTGGCCCCCGCCGCCCCGGACGGGGCCTGGGCCGCCGCGGAGCCGGCCAGGTGGCCCGGGGCGGCGCCGCCGCCGGCGGTGCAGCCGGCCAGGGCCGACAGCACGACGGCGGACAGGAGGGCGAGTGCGTGGCGGGTGCGCGCGGTCATCTGTCCCGGCTCTCCTCGGGTCGATTCGGCCTGATCCCGCTCGCTCCGGAGCGATCCCGATCAGCACCGCTCCATACGACGGATAAATATGACTACCTGATCACCTGTCACTTCAGGGGCAGGGACGCGGGGAATCGGGGACCGGATCCGCCGACCGGCCGCGCACCCTCACGGCCGCTCGGCGCGCCGTTCGACCGTTCACCGCCCCGCGCTGCCGCCCGCCGGACCGCCCGGACGCTTGGGCGCACCATCCCCGCCGGACGGTTCCCGGGCGGCCCGGTGCAGGTCAGGGTGGATCCGTCGCCGTCGAACAGGCGTCGAACGACCGCTCGGACGGAACTCCGCACGCACCCCCGGAAGGAGCCTCTCGTGCCCCTCGCCCCCGCCCTCCGACGCACGGAACCCGAGGCACTGGCCGAACTCCAGCGCGAACACGGACGGGCCCTGTTCGGCTTTCTGCTGAGCCTCACCGCCGGGGACGCGCAGCGCGCGGAAGACCTGGTCCAGGAGACCCTGCTACGCCTCTGGCAGCACCCGGAAGTCCTCGCGTCCGGTCACGAGTCCCTGCGGCCCTGGCTGTTCACGGTGGCCCGGCGGCTCGCCATCGACGCCCGGCGGGCCCGCCTCTCCCGGCCCCTGGAGGTCGATCCGGAGGGGCTGGAGCACGCGGCGGCGCCGGGGGACGCGGTGGCGGGCTCGGTGACGGCCATCGACGTGCGGCGGGCCGTGGGTTCCCTGGGGCCGGAGCACCGGGAGGTGCTGATGCAGGTCTACTTCCAGGACCGGTCGGTGGCCGAGGCCGCGGCGGAGCTGGGCATTCCGGCCGGCACGGTCAAATCCCGCACGTACTACGCCCTGCGCGCGCTGCGGAAGGACCTGCAGGGGTACGGATACGGGCTCGGGGCCTGAGGATCGCCTCAAGAAGTGACCTGAACGTGCACGTATCGGACAGGAACCGCATCGAAATCGGCAGCGGACCGTTCAAGTTCAGTAAACATCCCCCGCGCCGCGAGCCGCGCAAGCAAGGCTCTGAGCTGACGACGGGACGGCTCGACGCGTGCGGGAGAAGGTGGAACGGTGCAGCCCGAGGGTATGAACGGCACCAGTGACGGCGGACTGGCAGTGCCGATGGCGTGGCTCTACGCGGAGTACATCGCCGACGAACTGCTGCGCACGGGCCGGCTGATCCCGGTCAGCACCCTGGAGTTCCGCGCCGGACGCGACACGCTCGCGCTGACGATCTACCTCTCGGACGCGGCCGGGGAGCTCTCCGGGATCCGGGTGGTCTCCCAGCTCGACGAGTGGATGTCCCTGACGGCGTACGGCCACCCGTGGCGCGACTGGGTCCACACCCGTTTCCTCGCGCTGGGCGAGGAGGCCCGCGAGCGCGGCCGCGGCGAGGACCCGGACCTGGAACTGGCCCGCGCGGCCTGGCGCTGGCTGGACCGCACGGAACTGTTCGCCACCAACCTCGACCCGGGCCGCCACGGTCGCACCGACACCCCGCCCGGCCTGGACGAGAACGCCCGGGTCTGGACGCCGGCGTGGCAACTGGGACTGCCGCTGGGGCACTTGGCCATGCACCTGTTCTGAGCGGCTACCCGGGACCCCGCGGTCCGGGGACCTCGGCCGGATCGGTGACGAGGACGGTGAAATCGGCCTCGTTGCGCTCGGCCCGGACCACATAGGTACGGGCGATGAACCACAGCACCGGGTACACGAGCACGCCGAGCGCCGCCCAGACCAGCGGTCCCGACGCGACACCCGGGAGCAGGAACAGCAGCGGCAGCAGGCCGACGAGGAGCGCGAGCGCGGCCAGCGCGAACAGTCCGGCGCGCAGCTGGCTGCGCATGAGGGCCCGTACGTAGGTGGCGCCGAGGGTGGTCTGTTCGGAGATCTCGGAGCGCGCCGGGGTGTGCGCGGGCGCGCGGCGGGCACCGCGCGGGACCCCCGTGACGACCTCCCGCCGGGGCGGCTGCGGATGCTGCTCCTCGGCCATGGGCGGATTCTAGTGCCGTGCCCGGAGCCCGCGGCCTCGCGGCCTGTCGGGGGGGCGCCCGCTACTTGAGCAGTCTGGACAGCCGGCGGTCCGCGAGCGGCTTGCCGCCGGTCTGGCAGGTGGGGCAGTACTGGAGCGAGGAGTCGGCGAAGGACACCGAGCGGACGGTGTCCCCGCACACCGGGCACGGCTCCCCCGCGCGTCCGTGCACCCGCAGTCCGCTCTTCTTCTCGGCCTTCAGCCGCCCGGCGGCCACTCCGTGCGCCCGCTCGACGGCCGAGCGGAGGGTCTCCCGTACGGCCGCGTAGAGGTGGTCCACCTGGGCCTCGTCGAAGGAGGCGGCGAGTTTGAAGGGCGACACGCCGGCATGGTGGAGGATCTCGTCGCTGTACGCGTTGCCGATGCCCGCGATGACGCTCTGATCGCGCAACACGCCCTTGATCTGCCGCCGTTCACCGGCGAGCAGCGCGCCGAAGGCCGCCCGGTCGAAGTCGTCGGCCAGCGGGTCCGGGCCGAGACGGGCGATGCCCGGGACCTCCAGGGGGTCGCGGACCACGTACACGGCGAGGCGCTTCTGGGTGCCCGCCTCGGTGAGGTCGAAACCGCCGCCGCCCTCGAGTACGAGGCGCAGCGCGAGCGGCCCCTTCCCGGGGCGCGGCGGCCGCGCCGGAACGTCGTCGGTCCAGCGCAGCCATCCGGCGCGCGCGAGGTGGGTGACGAGGTGGAGATCGCCGATGCGCAGGGCGAGGAACTTGCCGTACCGGGCCGTGGCCCCGGCCGGCTGTCCTTCGAGCGCGCTCGGCGGCGGGTCGTACGTCTTGAGCACGCTGACGGCGAGCGGGAGGACGCGCTCGACCACCCGCCCGGAGAGGTGTTCGTCGAGGAACTCCCTCAGGGCCTCGACCTCGGGCAGTTCGGGCATGCCCCCAGCCTGCCGCCCCCTCGGGCGAAGCGCGAGCCGGGGGGACGCGTCCCGAGGAGCCGATCCGGTCCGGGGCCGGCGAGCCGGGCGAGGGCGGCGGCGCGGGCCCGGGGCGCGGGCCCGGGGCGCAGACCCCCGGGGGCGGCGGGGAGGGCGGCCGGTCACGTCAGCGTGAACTCGCACCACACGCACTTGCCGCTCCCCCGCGATTCCACGCCCCACACGTCCGCGAGCCGGTCCACGAGCATCAGCCCGCGGCCCGAGACCCCGGAGTCCCCCGCCTCGCGCCGGCGGGGCAGGGCGGAGGAACGGTCCTCGACCTCGACCCGGAGCCTGCGTTCGGGGCCGTTGAGGACGCGCAGGGTCACGATCGCCGGGCCGTCCGTGTGCATGAGGGCGTTCACGATGAGCTCGTCCGCGATCAGTTCGATCTCGTCGGCCCGGTCCCGCGCGCCCCAGGCCCGTACCGCCGCGCCGATCATGTGGCGGGCCGACACCAGGGCTTCCGGGTCGCCGGGAGCCACGTGCTGCTGGAGGCGGCCCCCGCCCTGCGGGGGGTCCTTGGCCTCGCGGCGCAGCAGGAGCAGCGCCATGTCGTCGTCGCCGCCCCGGTCGTCGACGACCTCGCACAGCCGGTCGGCGAGGCTGGCCAGGTCGGCCGGTCCGGTGCGGACGAGGGAGGCGAGGAAGCGGATGCCGTCGTCGAGGTCGGCGCCGGGCTGTTCCACGAGTCCGTCCGTGCAGAGCAGAAGCGTTTCCCCGGGCCCCATCTCGACCGTGGTCACCGGGTACTCCAGCCGCCCGAACTCCGCGGACAGTCCGAGCGGCATCCCGCCCTCGAGCGCCAGCCGCTCGCAGTCCCCGCCGTGGGTGCGCAGAAGGGGGTCGATGTGACCGGCCCGGACCATTTGCAGCACCCCGGTCGCGAGGTCGGCCTCGACGTACGTGCAGGTGGCGAAGCGGTCGGTGTCCAGTTCGTGCAGGAAGACGGAGGCCCGGGCCATGACGGTGGCCGGCGAGTGCCCTTCGGCGGCGTAGGCGCGCAGTACGATCCGCAGCTGTCCCATGACCGCCGCCGCGTGGGTGTCGTGTCCCTGGACGTCGCCGATGACCGCGCCGACCCGGCCTCCGGGCAGGGGGATGACGTCGTACCAGTCTCCGCCGATGTCCTGGCCCATCCGTGCCGAGCGGTACCGCACGGCGATCTCGGCGCCCGGTACGGAGGGGATGCGGCGCGGCAGCATCGCCTGCTGCAGGCCCTCCGCCAAGTCGTGCTCCTGCTCCAGGAGCATCGCCCGCTGCAGGCTCTGCGCGATGCTGCTGCCGAGCGCGACGAGCAGGTTCCGCTCTTCCTGGGTGAAGCCGTCCTTGTCCTGGTAGAGCAGGCCGATCGCGCCGATCGGGCGGGCCTGGGCGATCAGCGGCAGGTAGGCGGCCGCCGAGATGTGCATGGACGAGATCTGCGCCCAGAGCCCGGGGTACCCGGAGGCGAACTCGGCGGCCGAGTCCAGGAAGCGCGGCTGGAGCGAGCGGACGACCTCGCTCATCGGGTACTGCTCGTCGATGCGGGTGTAGCGGGTGCCGGGGACGAAACTGCCCACGGGGCCCTCGGCGACGAGGTGGATCCGGCCGGCTTCGACCAGGCCCATGACCATGCCCATGGAGCCGAGCCGCTCCAGGCCGTGGGCGTCGCCGAGCGCGTCGATGACGTCCTGGACGGTACGGGCGTGCGCGAGCGCGGCGGTGGTGCTCTCGACCACGGACGTCTGGCGGCGCCGCTCCGCGTCCAGCCCGAGGCGTTCGGCGGAATGGCTGAGTTCCTCGGTGGCGTCGCGGACGATCCCGATGATCCGGTACGGGCGGCCTTCGGGGCCGCGCATGACGCGGCCCTGGGTGTGCGTCCAGCGCAGCCGGCCGTCGTGGCAGCGGATGCGGAAGTAGGCGCCGTAGCTGTCCACGCCGCTCTTGAGGGCGGAGGAGACGAGCGCGTCGAGCCGGACGGCCTCGGCGGGCGGGACGCGCGGCCCGAGGGACTCGGGCCGGCCGTCGTACTCCGCGGGGGTGGTGTCGAAGACGTCGAGCCCGGCCGAGTCCATGTGCATGAGACCGGTGAGCAGGTCCCAGTCGAAACTGCCCATGCGGTTCAGTGCGAGCGACCGGTCCGGGTGTGCGGGCCAGTCGTCCGGCAGCGATACGGCGGTCGGCACCGGTCCACCATGACACACCGGCGGGTCAGGCGCTCTCCAGGTTCGGGGCGTCGTACGGGGGCGTGCCCCGCTGCTGGTCGGGAACCCCGTAGGGCTCGGCGAACGGGTCGTGGGTCGGGTCGAGGGACCCGTCGGGGCCGCTCGGCTGCGGGGACGTTCCGTCGGGGCCCACCAGGATCCCCGGGTCGCCCGGCGTCTGGCCGGGCAGGTCGGACGGGACGTCCGTGGGGAAGTCGTTGGTGGGGAAGTCGTCGGGGGCGGACGGGGACAAGCCGGACGCGGGCGGCGGGGCGGTCGGGGACAGGCCGGACGCGGGCGGCGGGGCGGTCGGGGGCAGGTCGGACGCGGGCGGCGGGGCGGTCGGCGGCCGCGTGGGGGCCGCCGGGGTGTCCGGCACGGACTGCGGGGAGCCCGGCGGGCAGTCGCTCGCACCGGGGGCAGGGACCTGGCCCGGGTTACCGGTGGCCGGCGGCGCGGTGCGGGCGAGGCTGTTGCTGTCCGGGGTCGGGCACGGACCGCCCGGCGAGGCGCCGGGCGGGGTCGCGGGCACGGCCGGGATGCCCTCGGCCGGGTCGTACGGCGGCGGAGTCCGGGGGGCCCGGTCCTGGGCGCCGTCGTCGCCGGTCTTGCGCTCGATCCAGGTGTTGTCGGTGATGTTGACGATCACCAGGTTGTTGATCACCTGCGCGGTCGGCTCGATGACGACGACCTGGCTGGGCTGGTAGCCATTCCAGGCGTCGCCCTTGAGCACCGGGGCGCCCTGGGCCGTGCGGGGCGAGGCCAGCGGGTTTCCGCAGGCGCAGCGGACCCGGGGCATGCCGTGGTCGTCGACGAGGACGGCCGTGCCGGCCTGGAGGACGGACTGGAAGGCGTTCGCGTTGCCTCCGACGAACCCGTGGTTGGTGACGCGGGTGTCGGCGCGCAGGACCACCGGGGTGAGTCCGCGCAGGAACTCGGGGATCTTCTCCTGGTCCACCTGCGAGGCCTCCGCGAAGGCCCGGGCCTTGGCGTCGTCCGTGCCGAGGGACTGGACCTGGGCTTCCACGTCGCAGCTGCCGAGGCGTTGGGTTCCGCCGTACAGGCCGGGGGTCGAGGCGTTGACGGTGCGGATGCCCTGTCCGGTCGGGTTCGGCAGCGGGGGCTGCACGGGGGCCGACTCGCCGGTGGCGGAGGAGGAGGTGAAGGGGTCGGGGCCGGCCGAGGCGACGGGCTGGAGGTGGACCTCCTGGCTTTCGGCGGTGGCGCCCTTGGTCTGTCCTTCGTCTCCGGAGGCGCCGCAGGCGGCGGCGAGGAGTCCGAGGACCGTGAAGAGGGCCGCGCGGGCCGGTACATGACGGCGCGGCGCCTGACGCGGTGTCGGTGCGTGCACGTTGGATCTCCCTGTTCGCCCCGGTTGCTCCCTCTTGTCTGCCGTATCCACGCGGTCACCGCAACCGGAGGATCACCGCCCCGGCCCGGCCTTGAACATGTTCAAGGAAACCCCTAAGCTCACCACCATGAGTTGAACGCGTTCAAAGCGTTCGCGCGGGGAGGGGAGTCCAGGGTGACGGTGCTGGTGAATCTGATCGTCACCCTGGGCATGCTCTACGTGGTCCCGGCCGGTCTGCGCCTGATCGACCCGGTCCGGCTGCGCGGGACGGCCCGGATCTGGCCGCTGCTCGCGGCCCCCGGCGCGGTGTGCCTCTGGCTGCCGCGCGGCGTCCCCGCCGCGATCCTCGCCGCGCTGTACGCGGCGGCCACCCTGGCGCTCGCGGCCAGGGCCCCGGCCCGGCTGCCGCGGACGGGCCCGTTCGGCCGGGGGCCCGCCCCCGCCGAGGCCGCCGTGTTCACCGCACTGGTCTCGCCCTCGGTCGCCGGCACCGCGCTGGTCGCCGAACGCGCCGGACACCGGCTCTTCGGGTTCGACCTCGACATCCTGGCGCTGACCGTGCCGCACTTCCACTTCGCCGGGTTCACGGCCGCCCTGGTCGCCGGCCTGGTGTGCCGGGCCTCCGCCCCCGGCCGGCTCGCGCGCTGGGCCGCGTACAGCGTTCCGGCGGGCACCCTGCTCGTCCTCCTCGGCTACTTCGTCGACGACTGGGCCGAGCTGGTGGGCGCGGTGACGCTGACCGGCGGGATGTGGGCGGTGGCCCGGCTGACCTGGCGGGACATCCGCCCGGGGGCCTGCGCCCACGACCGGCTGACGGGTGCACTGCTCACGGTCTCGGCCGGGGTGCTGGTGGCCACCATGCTGCTCGCCCTGTGGTGGGCGCTCGGCGAGGCCTCCGGGATCGCACACCCCACCCTGACCTGGATGGCCGCGACCCACGGTCTCGGCAACGCCCTCGGATTCGCCCTGTGCTCACTGCTCGCCTGGCGCCGGCTCACCGCCGGCCGAGTTACCCGAACGGAGACCGCGACATGACCCGACTCACCGGCCAGGGCCGCAGCACCTTCAACTACCCCGACCGGGGCGCCACGGCCCGGCGGCCGCTGCCGGCCGGATACAACCTCACCCTCCACCGCACCCGGATCGGACACGGCCGGGCCGTCCTTGCCGCCGCCGGCGACGCCGTCGTCACCTTCCGCGCGCACCGCAGCTCCGGCATGCTCGTCGAGGCCGCGGCGGGCCCCGGCCGGGCCGTGCGCCCCGGAGAGCGGGTCGTGGTGGGGATCGGCTTCGGCCCGCTGCGGATCGACGCCCCCTGCGAGGTGATCTGGACGGCGAACGAGCCCCGGCGGATCGGGTTCGCGTACGGGACCCTGACCGGCCACCCCGAGAGCGGCGAGGAATCCTTCGTCGTCGACATGGACGAGGACGGGGCGGTCTGGTTCGAGGTCACCGCGTTCAGCCGCCCGGGGAGCTGGTACACCCGGCTCGCGGGCCCGGTGATCCCCTTCCTCCAGCTGCGCTACGCCCGCCTGCTCGGACGCCACGTCCACAAGCTCGCCGTGGAGCCCCGACCGGCCCGATACTGGAGGCGATGGACTGGTTCACGGCGCCCGGATACTGGCTGGGTCGGCTGATCTTCCAGCGGGCCCTGGCCGGCCTCTACCTGGTCGCCTTCACCGGGGCCGCCCTGCAGTTCCGGGCACTGATCGGGGCCCACGGCATGCTGCCCGTGCCGCGGTACGTGCGGTACGTGCCCTTCCGGCGCGCCCCGAGCCTGTTCCAGCTCCACTACGGCGACCGCTTCTTCGCCGTCTGCGCCTGGACCGGGGCCCTGCTGGCGGCGGCCCTCGCGGCCGGGGCCGGGGACCGCGTGCCGCTGGGCGCGGCGATGGCGGTGTGGGCGCTGCTGTGGGTGCTGTACCTGTCCGTCGTCAACGTGGGGCAGACCTGGTACTCCTTCGGCTGGGAGTCGCTCCTGCTCGAGGCCGGGTTCCTGGCCGTCTTCCTCGGCAACGCGCGGGCCGGGCCGCCGGTGCTGGTGCTGTGGCTGCTGCGCTGGGTGGTCTTCCGGGTGGAGTTCGGCGCGGGGCTGATCAAGATGCGGGGCGACGCCTGCTGGCGCGAACTCACCTGCCTGTACTTCCACCACGAGACGCAGCCGATGCCCGGCCCGCTCAGCTGGTACTTCCATCACCTCCCCAAACCGCTGCACCGGGCGGAGTGCGCCGCCAACCACGTGACCCAACTGGTCGTCCCCGTCCTGCTGTTCGCCCCCCAGCCGGTGGCCTCGTACGCTGCCGCCGTCATCGTGGCGACGCAGCTGTGGCTGGTGCTGTCGGGGAACTTCGCCTGGCTGAACTGGCTGACGATCACGCTCGCCCTGCCGGCCGTCGATTTCGGCACGTTCGCGGCCGGCGCCGGCGCGCCGCCGGAGGCGGCCTCCCGGACGGGGCCGCTCTGGTACGTGGTCCTCGTGTGCGCGGTGACCGCCCTGGTGCTGGTCCTGAGCCGGCACCCCGTGGCCAACATGATCTCCCGCCGCCAGGTGATGAACCGGTCCTTCGACCCGCTCCACCTGGTCAACACCTACGGGGCGTTCGGCACGGTGGGCCGGATCCGCGAGGAGGTGGTGGTGGAGGGCACCGCCGACCGGGAGCCCCGGCCGGACGGCGCGTGGCGGGAGTACGAGTTCAAGGGGAAGCCGGGTGGGGTGCACCGGATCCCGCGCCAGTTCGCCCCGTACCACCTGCGCCTCGACTGGCTGATGTGGTTCGCGGCGCTCTCCCCGGCGTACGCGCGGGACTGGTTCGGGCCGTTCGTCGAGCGGCTGCTGGCGGGCGACCGGGACACGCTGCGGCTGATCCGCCGCAATCCCTTCCCGGACGCCCCGCCGCGCTTCGTCCGTGCGCGGCTGTACCGCTACCGGTTCACGACCCGGCGGGAGCGCCGCGAGACCGGGGCGTGGTGGCACCGCACGCTGGTGCGCGAGTACATGCCGCCGACCCGGCTCGCCGCGCCGCCCGGCCCGGACGGCGTCCGGGCGCCCGGGCGGGGCGGCCCGCCCTCAGAGCGCGAGTAGCGCCGCCTCCTTCTCCGGCTGTATGCCCGGAGCCGGCCGGTCGGAGCGCTGCGGGGCAGTCCCGCCGAGCTCCTGGAGCCAGGTCCAGGTGTCGGCGACGGTCTCCTCGACCGGCCGGCACTTCAGGCCCGCCGCGAGCGCCTTGGTGACGTCGCCGCCGTACATGTAGTCGTGCAGTTCTCCCTCGGGGAGCCAGATCGGCAGCTCGGTCCAGGGCTCCACGCCCGCTTCCCCGAGTCGGCTCCGGTCGATCCAGCGGAACTCGGCCCCGCCGCCCGTCTCGGCCGCGCAGGCGTCGAGGAGCGCGCCCATGGTGGCGTGGCCGACGGGCGAGACGACGTTGAAGGCGCCGCCGTGTCCGGCTTCGGCGGCGTCCAGCGTCCAGCGCGCGAGGTCGCGCACGTCGATGTACTGGAGGGGGAGGCCGGGGGCGCCGGGAGCGAGCGTGGGGCCGCCCCGGGCGGCACGGTTCAGCCACCAGGGCAGCCGGCCGACGTTCTCGTAGGGGCCGATGATGAGCCCGGCGCGGACCAGCAGGGCGCGGTCCCCGAAGGCGTCCAGGGCGGCGAGCTCCCCGCCGCGCTTGTCCTCGGCGTAGGCGGTGGCCTCGGCGTCGGGCGAGCCCTCGACCAGCGGGCCGTCCTCCGCCAGTCCGGCCGGGGCGGGGTAGGAGTACACGGAGCGGCTCGATATGTACGCGTACCGGCCGACGCGGCCGGCGAGCAGCCGGGCACTGTCCCGTACGGCCGTGGGGGCGCCGCCCCAGGTGTCGACGACGAGGTCCCACTCCCCTGCCGTCAGGGCGTCCAGGCCGCCCGGGGCCGTGCGGTCCCCGTGCAGGGCCGTCGTCCCGGGCGCGGGCGCGTGGTGCCCGCGGTGGAAGACGGTGACCTCCCACCCGCGGTCCAGGGCGTCTTCGGTGATCGCGCGCCCGACGAATTCGGTACCACCCAGCATCAGCAGCTTCATGCAGGTCAGCGTGCCCGCGGGCGGCGGCGGGCGTAACCCTTGATCGCCCACAGCGATGACGCTGACGGCGTACCCGTTCCGGGAACCGTGCGAGCCCCCGCACCGGTCGGCGCGGGGGCTCGAAACGCTACGGGCGACGGCTAGTCGATGCCGGGCAGGATGTGCGGCTCCGCGAGGTCGTCCTCGTAGCCGGCGAGACGGATGGGGGCGGACCGGGCCCAGACCTCCAGGTTGCCGAGGGTCTCGGGTCGCTTGATGGTTCGCGAGCCCGTTCGTTCCTTCGGCGCCTGCTCGGTCTTCGTCAGTTCTGGTGTCACCGCGCACTCCTTTGTGTCGCGTAACCCGGCAGCGGTCGGACCGCTGGGCGGGACAGGAATAAAGGGTTTCCGGACGCGGTGGCGCCTTGGTGGAGCGAGTACCCGGGTAGGGCTCTCATGCCGCTCAGAGTACACATATGAGCGGACCCCCGCTCGATGGAAAGGTAAAATCCACACTGGACCGCTCGTTTTCGCCCCGAGTTCAGTCACTCGTACGGCGGCCCGTCGTGAGCGGCTGCTCTGCTCGAGGGCGCCATGCGGTGGATGCGCACGATCGGGCGACGGGGGAACGTCAGTGGCGGGGTCCGAGGTGCCGACGGTCGTCGGAAGCGTCGAGGAACTGATGGATGTGCTCTTCTCCCGTTCCGGGGCCGGCCATGGACTGCGGGCGGCCGCCTCGCTGCGGCGCTCCTTCCCGTACGACAAGGAGCTCCAAGTCGCCGGGCTGGTGCACGGTCTGGGTCGGCCCGAGCCTACGGCGCGCGCCCTGCGTCCGCTGCTCGGCGAGCGGGTGGCCCGGCTGGTGCGGATGGCCGCACCGGCTCCCGGGGAGACCCGGGGGCCGGGCCCCGGGGCCCGCGTGGAAGCCGACGTTGAGGCCCTGAGACTGGCGGTCGACGCCGGCCGGGGCTCCGGCGGTGGGGACGCGGGCGTGCTGGAGGACTGGCGTCCGGTGCTGGAACTGGTCGCGGCGGGAGCGTACGACCGAACGGGGTAACGCGGCGCGCCCCCGCCCCCTCCGACACGGTCAGAGGGGGC
>NZ_JBEXOV010000120.1:0-19478 GCF_040611715.1 Streptomyces sp. NPDC006544
GGGGAACGGCCTCAGCGGCGGACCGCGCACAGGAGGCCGTCGCCCACCGGGAGCAGGGCCGCTTCCAGGGCGGGGCTCTCGCGGACGCCGCGGAGCAGTTCACGGACGCGCAGGACCTCCGGCGGCTGGGCCGCGGAGTCGACCGTGCGGCCGTCGGAGAAGACTCCCTCGAAGCAGACCAGGCCGCCGGGGCGCAACAGGCGCAACGATTCAGCGAGGTAGTCGAGGGACTCGGTCGGGTCCCCGTCGCAGAAGACCAGGTCGTATCCGCCGTCGGCGAGACGCGGCAGGACGTCGAGCGCGCGGCCCGGGATGAAGCGGGCGCGGTTGCCCGCGAAGCCGGCGGCGCGGAAGGCCTGACGGGCGAAGGCCTGCCGGTCGGGTTCGGGATCCACGGTGGTCAGCACCCCGTCCGCGCGCATTCCGTGCAGGAGGTGGATGCCGGACACACCCGTTCCCGTACCGATCTCGGCGACCGCCTTGGCGTCCGCGGTGGCGGCGAGCAGGCGCAGCGCTGCCCCGGTTCCGGGGGACACGGAGCGCAGGCCCGCTTCCCTGGACCGGTCGCGGGCCCATCGCAGAGCGTCGTCTTCGGCGACAAACGCGTCGGCGAACGCCCAGCTCGTCTGCCGGTTGCCGCTAATGACCCTCTCCTGTCCCCATAGTTGGCGCAACGGTGACTGTATCCGCTGGAGTCGGGAACCCGCAGATGGGACCGGGCGTTGAGAGCAGTAGAGACGCAAGGGCGGTCCGGGACCAAAGCCCCGTGCAAAGTTACTGCAAAAATACTTATCCGGAGCTGACGGGAGGGGTGGCTATGGTAGGGAATCCGCTGGACACCACCAGAGCCGACAGGGGAGGTGCGGCTGCGCCTGTGGATCGTGGGGGTGTCCTCCGACGCCTCTTCTGGTCGGCCGGTGAGCCGAAATCCGTGACCGACATTGCTGACCGTTTCCGCACCGTAGACACCGCAACCACCGCGACCTTTGCCGCCGATGCGGGCTCCCAGGCGTGGACCCCTCCCTCGTGGGAGGAGATCGTCAGCACGCACAGTGCGCGGGTCTACCGTCTCGCCTACCGGCTGACGGGCAACCAGCACGACGCCGAGGACCTGACGCAGGAAGTGTTCGTCCGCGTCTTCCGCTCCCTCTCCACCTACACGCCCGGCACCTTCGAGGGCTGGCTGCACCGGATCACCACGAACCTGTTCCTGGACATGGTCCGCCGCAAGCAGCGGATCCGTTTCGACGCGCTCGCCGACGACGCCGCCGAGCGGCTGCCGAGCCGTGAGCCGTCCCCCCAGCAGGTGCTGCACGACACCCACTTCGACGCGGACGTGCAGCAGGCGCTGGACACCCTTGCCCCCGAGTTCCGTGCGGCCGTGGTGCTGTGCGACATCGAGGGCCTGTCCTACGAGGAGATCGCCGCCACGCTCGGCGTCAAGCTCGGCACCGTGCGCAGCCGTATCCACCGGGGCCGTTCGCACCTGCGCAAGGCGCTCAAGCACCGGTCTCCCGAGGCCCGTGCCGAGCAGCGCGCGCTGGCCGGGGTCGCGGTGGGAGCGCCCGGCGGCGGGGAGGGCGGAGCCGAGTGAGCGGCATCAGTCCGTCACCGTCGCCCGCTGAACGGGCCTCCTCCGCCGAACAGCATCTGGGAGACCGGCTCGCCGCCCTCGTGGACGGGGAGCTGAGCCACGACGTGCGCGAGAGGGTGCTGGCGCACCTGGCGACGTGTCCCAAGTGCAAGGCCGAGGCCGACGCGCAGCGGCGCCTGAAGACCCTGTTCGTGGAGAGTGCGCCGCCCCCGCTGTCCGCGGGGCTGCTGGCGCGCCTCCAGGGGCTGCCGGGCGGAAGTCCTGACGGCATGTCCGGCCCGTCCGGTCCGTCCGGTCCCTTCGGTCCGCCGTCGGCGGCCGATCCCTTCTCGTCGTTCGGCTACGCACCCTCCGCGGCCGCGGCGGCGGTCGCACCGCAGCGGGGCTTCCCGGTCCACGAGGTGGGCCGCTCGCGGCGCCGGCTGGCCTTCGTGGCCGCCGGGGCGGTGTCGCTCGCCGCGATCGCGCTGGGCGGCTCCCTCCCGTTGGACGCGATCGAGCCCAACGCGAGGGGCGAGGCCCCCGCCGCGCGAACCGGTCCGGTGGTACCGGTCTTCGACGCGGTGGCCCGGGAGAACCGCATCCCGAGTCCGGGCGTCGTCCCGAGCCTCTCGGGGGCCGCACCTCTCGTCCCGACCTCCCCGCCCCCCGCCTCGGCCTCGGCCTCGGCCCACCCGGTCTCCCTGTCCCGGTAGCGCCGTGCCGGGCGCCGGTCCCGTCGCGACCGGCTGACCCCGGAGGGCGCTCTTTTCGGGCCGCCGGGCCGGCCCGGCCGGGGGACCTGGTTGAATCTGCGCCAGATGGTGCCGCTGCGGGCGGCCGGCGGAGACAGGTACGCGGGGAGCGCCCATGTCCGACAGTCAGCAGACCGATCCGGCGGCTCCGGCCCGGGACGTGGCCCAGGCCCCGGCCGACGAGGCCCCGGCCCCGGCGCAGGCCTCCCCGCCGCCCGCCCACGGTGCGCCGGGCGGCTCAGCGCCCCGGCAGCCGCGCTGGTGGAGCCGGCCCGAGGGCCCGGCCGAGGCGCACGAGGCGGCCGTACCGGCTCCACGAGCCGACACCGGTACGGGCACGGACGCGGACGCGGACCCGGCGCCGGACGCGGACGCGGACCTGACACCGGACGCGGACGCGGACCCGCGGTACGACCCGTGGGCCGCGCGGCCGCTGCACGGCGTGGACCACGGCAAGGCGGGGTCCCGCCGCCCCGGGTTCCGGCAGGGGCTGGTCATCGGCCTCGGGGCCGCCCTCCTCGCCGGCGGCATCGGCGGCTACGTGGGCGTCCTCGCCGAGCGGCAGGCCAACACGCGGCTGGAACTCCCGCAGGCCGCCCCCGCGGCCGACAAGGGCCGGGCCCCCGAAAGCGTCGCCGGCATCGCCGCCTCCGCACTGCCGGGCGTGGTCACCCTGCACGTGAACGGCGCGACGAGCAGTTCGACCGGCACCGGCTTCGTCCTCGACGCGCAGGGCCACATCCTCACCAACAACCACGTCGTCCACGGAGCCCGGAACATAACGGTCACCTTCAGCACCGGCGAGAGCGTCGCCGCCGAACTCGTCGGCGGCGACACCGGCTACGACCTGGCCGTCGTCAAGGTCACCGGGGTGCGGGGGCTGCGGCCCCTGGCCCTCGGGAACTCCGAGAACGTCAAGGTCGGCGATCCCGTCGTGGCCATCGGCGCCCCCTTCGACCTCTCCAACACCGTCACCGCGGGCATCATCAGCGCCACCGGCCGCCCCATCACCGCGGGCGGCGACAAGGGGGACGGCAGCGACGTCAGCTACGTCGACGCCCTCCAGACCGACGCACCGATCAACCCCGGCAACTCCGGCGGCCCGCTCCTCGACGCCGGAGGCCAGGTCATCGGGATCAACAGCGCCATCCGCGGCGGCGACGGCGGCGACAGCTCCGGCTCCCAGCGCGGCAGCATCGGGCTCGGCTTCGCCATCCCCGTGAACCAGGGCAAGCGCGTCGCCGAGGAGCTCATGCGCACCGGCCGCGCCACGCACCCCGTCATCGGCGTCACCCTCGACATGGAGTACTCCGGCGACGGCGCCCGGGTGGGGGAGAAGGGTGAGGGCGGGAAGCCGGCCGTCACCGCAGGCGGGCCGGGAGCCGCCGCCGGGATCAAGCCCGGTGACGTGATCACCAAGGTGGACGGGGTCCGCGTACACGGCGGCGACGAGCTCGTCATCAAGATCCGTGCCCACCGGCCGGGCGACCCCCTCACCCTGACCGTGCTGCGGGACGGCGCCGAGCGCACGCTGGAAGTGGTCCTCGGTTCGGCGAACGGGTCATGACGGATGGCTGACCGGTGGGCCAAAGCCGGTCCTGATGTAGGGGCCCGCGGACCCGGCCGGGTACCGTGTGTCGGGTCTGACCCGAAGTTGGCCGGAGAGAGCCGAGGAGCGGCAAGGTGTTCAACGACATAGGCGCACTCGAGCTGGTCACGATCGTAGTGCTGGCCATTCTCATCTTCGGCCCGGAGAAGCTGCCCAAGGTCATTCAGGACGTCACGGGCGTCATCCGGAAGATCCGGGCGTTCTCGGACAGTGCGAAGCAGGACATCCGCTCCGAACTCGGCCCGGAATTCAAGGACTTCGAGTTCGAGGACCTCAACCCGAAGACGTTCATCCGCAAGCAGCTGTCGGAGAACGAGGACCTCAAGGACATCCGCAGCAGCTTCGACCTCCGCAAGGAGCTCAACGAGGTCACCGACGCCGTCAACGGCAAGGAGGCCGCCGAGGCCCCCGACCCGGTTCCGGCCGTGACCACCGGGGACGGCGCCACGCCCGCGCCGGCCGCCGGCCCGGACATGGTGAAGAAGCAGCCCGCCGCCCCGGCGCAGGAGCGGCGCGCGGCCTACGACGCGGACGCCACCTGAGTCACCCGGCACCACTCGCGCGCCTGTCTGCCGGGCGATCCGGGGCCGGATGGCTATCCTCCATGAGTCCGGACCCAGGACGCCCGAGGGGCGGGTCCCCCCAGCGACGCTGGGGGGAGGGCCGTTCCGGACCCCACGGAACGAGAGGCCGCGCAGATGGAGACGACGAGCAGCAGCAGGGTGGGCACGCAGCCCGCGGACGCCACGACGGCGCCCCCCGCGACGACCGCGCCCCAGACCGCACCCCCGCAGACGGCGCCCCAGGAGCATCCACAGCTGCCCCAGGAGGCAGCCGCAGCACCCGTACCGGCGGCCCGCCGGACGGCGGAGGGCTACCTCCGGGCCGACTTCCCCTGGTACGGGCTGGACGAGGCCTTCACCGGCGCCCGCTGGCTCATGCAGGTGGGCACCGGCGCGGACGGCAGCGTGGAGCACGGATCGACGGGGCACGGCGACGAGCCCTCCGCCCGGGGGGAGATCGCCACCGGCGAGAAGGAGCGCTTCGCGGTGGTCGTCACCGTCGCGAGCAACCCGCTGCGCCGCAGCGGCGACGGCACCGGGGTCCTGGAGGCCACCTCGGTCTCCTCGGCGGCCTGGCTGGCCGGCTCCGGGCTACTGGCCTACAGCTGGCCCGGCCAGATGGACCACACCCTGCGCGACGACTGGCTCGACCAGCAGACGGAGGCGGCGTGGGAGCTGGCGGACGCGCTCGACGGCGAGGACTGGTCGACGCTGTCCCTGCCGGTGGACGGGGAGCCGACGGTCTTCCACTACCGTGAATCGGAGTTCGGGTGGGTCCTCGCCGGCTCGACCGGGAGCGGGGTGCACCTGGGCGCGTACGGCCGGGGCATGAGCGCGTACGGGATCGGGTTCTCGGCGATCGCGGATCTCGGCGCGTACGAATAGGACGAGGGGACGGCGTACGGGTGCCCCTACCCGTACGCCGGGCCGTACTCCAGGTCGTACGCCACGGGAAAGGGCACCGCCGGCCGGCGGTGCCCTTCACGCTGCGCGGCCCGTCGGAACGACGGCCCGCGCCACCCGTCAGAACTTGTTGCGCGGCGTGATGCCCAGGGAGAGGCCCGCCAGGCCGCGGGCGCGGCCGCCCAGCTTGCCCGCGATGGCGCGCAGGGCCGCGCCGGCCGGGGACTCCGGGTCGGACAGGACGACCGGCGTGCCGTCGTCGCCGCCCTCGCGCAGCCGGACGTCGATCGGGATCGAGCCGAGCACCGGCACGTTCGCGCCGACCGTCTTCGTGAGGCCGTCGGCCACCTTCTGGCCACCGCCCGAGCCGAAGACGTCGACCATCTCGTCGCAGTGCGGGCAGGGCAGCCCGGACATGTTCTCGACGACGCCGACGATCTTCTGGTGCGTCTGCACGGCGATCGAGCCGGCGCGCTCCGCGACCTCGGCCGCCGCCTGCTGCGGGGTGGTCACGACGAGGATCTCGGCGTTCGGCACCAGCTGTGCCACGGAGATCGCGATGTCGCCCGTGCCCGGGGGCAGGTCCAGCAGCAGTACGTCCAGGTCGCCCCAGAACACGTCGGCCAGGAACTGCTGCAGCGCCCGGTGCAGCATCGGGCCGCGCCAGACCACGGGCGCGTTGCCCGGGGTGAACATGCCGATGGAGATGACCTTCACGCCGTGCGCGGACGGCGGCATGATCATGTTCTCGACCTGGGTGGGGCGGCCTTCCACGCCGAGCATGCGCGGCACGCTGTGGCCGTAGATGTCGGCGTCGACCACGCCGACCTTGAGGCCGTCGGCGGCCATCGCGGCCGCCAGGTTGACGGTCACCGAGGACTTGCCGACGCCGCCCTTGCCGGAGGCGACCGCGTAGACGCGGGTCAGCGAGCCGGGCTTGGCGAAGGGGACCTCGCGCTCGGCGGTGCCGCCGCGCAGGGTCGTGGCGAGGTCCTTGCGCTGCTCGTCGCTCATCACGTCCAGCGTGACGACGACCGAGGTGACGCCGGGGACCCGCTGGACGGCCTCGGTGACGAGCGTGGTGATCGTCTCGCGCATGGGGCAGCCCGACACCGTCAGGAGCACCGTGACGGCCACGGCGCCGCCGTCACCGACGTCCACCGATTTGACCATGCCGAGCTCGGTGATCGGCCGGTGGATCTCGGGGTCGTTCACCGTCGCCAGCGCGTCCAGGATCGCGTCCTGCTCGGGCACGGCGGCGTCGGTGGCGGAGCTTGTGTCGGTAGCCATGCCCCGATGGTACGGCGCAGTGGCAGGCCGCAGGAAAGCCTGCTAGCGGTCGCCTTCGTCACTCTCGGCCGGGAATAGGCGCCGCTCGTCCATCTCCTTGATCAGGTCCTGGAACTCGGACCGGATCCAGTCACGCGTGGCGACCTCGCCCAGACCCATCCGCAGGGCCGCGATCTCCCGGGTCAGGTACTCCGTGTCGGCCAGCGAGCGCTCGTTCTGCTTGCGGTCCTGTTCGAGGTTGACCCGGTCCCGGTCGTCCTGCCGGTTCTGCGCGAGAAGGATCAGCGGGGCAGCGTAGGAAGCCTGCAGCGACAGCATCAGCGTCAGGAAGATGAAGGGGTACGTGTCGAAGCGCAGTGCCGCGGGGGCCAAGGTGTTCCACAGCACCCAGACGACGACGACGACGGTCATCCAGACGATGAACCGGCCCGTGCCGAGGAACCGCGCCACCCGCTCCGACAGCCGCCCGAACGCCTCCGGGTCGTATTCGGGCAGCAGCCGCCGGCGCGCCGGGCGCGGCAGGTCGAGGCGCGCGCGCGAGCGCGTCAGCGCGCTCGACCCGGTGGACGACCCCGACGGGCCGCCCTTCGCGCGCTCGCGCGACGATTCCGAGGACCGGTCGGAAGAACGGTCCCGCGCTTCCGCGGGCAGACCGTGCTCGCGCGCCCGCAGCCGTGCCTGCTCGCGCTGCTCGCGGATCTGCTCGCGCCGCCTCTCGCGCGCGGCCTGGTCGCCGCGCCCCCGCTCAGTGGCCACGTGCGACCCCCTCCGCATCCTCGGGTTCCCCGGAGCCCTCGCGGTCCCCGGACTGCCAGGATTCCTCGGCGCTCTCCGAATGGAAGTCCGTCTCCCGCCAGTCGTCCGGCAGCAGGTGGTCCAGTACGTCGTCCACCGTGACCGCGCCCAGCAACGAGCCGCTCTCGTCGACGACGGGCACCGCGACCATGTTGTACGCGGCCAGGTAGCTGGTCACCACCGGCAGCAGTGCGTCCGGCCGCAGCGGCGGCAGGCCGGTGTCCACGATCGAGCTGACCAGCGTGAACGGGGGGTCGCGCAGCAGCCGCTGGAAGTGCACCGTGCCCAGGTACTTGCCCGTCGGCGTCTCGTCCGGCGGCCGGCACACGTACACCTGCGCCGCCAGCGCCGGCGACAGGTCCGCCTGCCGTACGCGGGCCAGCGCGTCCGCGACCGTCGCGTCGGGCCGCAGCACGATCGGCTCCGTCGTCATCAGACCGCCCGCGGTGTTCTCCTCGTACGACAGCAGACGCCGCACGTCGGCCGCGTCGTCCGGCCGCATCAGCGTCAGCAGCCGCTCCTTGTCGTCCTCCGGGAGCTCGGAGAGCAGGTCGGCCGCGTCGTCCGGGTCCATCGCCTCCAGGACGTCGGCCGCGCGCTCCTCCTTCAGCTTCCCGAGGATCTCCACCTGCTCGTCCTCGGGCAGCTCCTCCATGACGTCCGCGAGCCGGTCGTCGTCGAGGGCGTTCGCCACTTCGGCGCGCCGCTTGGGCGTCAGGTGGTGCAGGACGTTCGCCACGTCCGCCGGGCGCATCTGCTCGAAGGTGGCGACCAGGTTCTCGGCGCCCTGCCCGTGCTCCTCCAGCGAGAAGCCCGTGACCGCCGACCACTCCACGGTCAGGGTCTCGCCGCGGCGGCGCAGCGCGCCCGACTTGCCCTTGCGCAGGAAGATCCGGTCGATCTCCCAGTCCCGGCGGGCCGGCAGCTGCTGGATGGCCACGTCCAGGACGGTGACCTCCTCGCCGCCGGCGACCAGGCGCACGCGCCGGTCCAGCAGCTCACCGAGGATCAGCCGTTCCGTGGGGCGCTGTTCGAAGCGCCGCATGTTCACGACGCCCGTGGTGATGACCTGGCCGGACTCGACGCCCGTCACCCGGGTCATGGGCAGGAAGATCCGCCGCCGGCTCACGACCTCGACCACCAGCCCGAGCAGCCTGGGCGGCCGCCCGCCCACCCGGAGCATCGCGACGAGGTCGCGCACGCGGCCGACCTGGTCGCCGTTGGGGTCGAAGACGGGCACACCCGACAGATGCGAGACGAAGATCCGTGGGGCGCCTGCTGCCATCCGAGCGCCTCCTACGAGCGTGCGTCATCCGTCGATCACCGGTACTGCCGTCCCTCAGGTTAGCCCGTGCCCGCCGCAACCTCCTGGTGGGGCGGTCCGCGCGGGGGCGGGCGCAGCGCCGGGTACGCTGCCAGCTGCCCGCAGAGGAACGACGAGAGGCACCTGCCCGTGACCGCCTATTTCCCCGCCGTACGGCTGCGCCGGGCCACCTTCGTCGGTGCCCTGTGCGCGGGCCTGGCCGTCGTCGCAACGGGGTGCGGTGCGGATCCGGACGAGGGGACGAACGGCGTCGGGAAGCTCTCCGCCGAGCAGATCGAGACCAAGGCGAAGGCGGCGGCCACGGAGGCCCGGTCGGTGCACCTGTCCGGCGCCCTCGTCAGCGGCGGCAAGTCCTTCACCCTCGACATGCGCCTGGGGGCCGACGGCGGCTCCGGCGAGGTGAAGGCGCAGGACGACACCACCTTCCAGCTGCTGCGGGTGGGGGAGCAGCTCTACCTCAAGGCGGGCGCCAAGTTCTGGGGCCAGTCCGAGGCGGCCGGCAAGCTCGGCGACAAGTTCGTGAAAGTGCCCGAGGCCGACCCCTCGTACAAGCAGTTCCGCGGGTTCACCGACATGCACGTGCTCCTCGACGGGCTCCTCGGACTCGACGGGAAGCTCGCCAAGGGCGGCTACAGCAAGGTCGGGCACACCCGGGCCGTCCAGGTCACGGCGGAGGAGGGCGCGGGCGGCAAACTCTCGGTCTCCCTGGAGGGCACCCCCTACCCGCTGCTCATGGAACGCGCGGGCGGCGCCGGCCGGGTGGTCCTCGAGGACTGGGGCAAGCCGGTCGAGCTGAACCCGCCCGCACAGGACCAGACGGTGGACTACGGGTCCCAGCTGCCGACGACCAAGGGGCAGGGGACGGGGCAGGGGCAGGGGCAGGGGACGGGTTCGGGTTCCACCCAGCCCGCGCCCAAGGGCTCCGGCCAGGGCACCGCCCCGAAGGGCTGACCGCTCCCGCCCGGCCCGGCCGGCCCGGCCCCGCCTGCGGCCGCCCCTTCGGCTATCGGGTGCGGGCCGCCTTCTTGCGCTTCAGCAGCAGCTTCGGCAGCGCGGCCGGCGCGGCCCGCCGGGTCGTCGCCGGGGAGTCCAGCGGAGCCGCGGCCAGCGACCCGTCCGGGAGCCCGTCCCGCACGGACCGCGGCTCCAGACGCAGCAGCCGGCACTCGCGGGCCCAGCGCGCGGTCATCTCGGCCGAGTCGGGCGCGTTGAGCCGCTTGCCCTTGAGTTCGGCCACCGCGGCCTCCCACGGCTCGCTGCCGGGCACGAGCTCGCGCACGGCCGCCGTCCACGCGACGAGCCGGCCGCCCTTGTCCTTGCTGCGCACGGTGACCTCGGCGGCCGCCCCGTCCGCGAGCCCCGGGAACGGCTGCTCCCCGGGCCCGTCACCCAGTACGTGCGCCGCGCCGTCCACCCAGGCGTGCCACAGGCCGCGGTCGGGCCCGGAGCCGCGGACCCAGATGAGGCCGGACTTCTTGGTGGCCTCCTCGACGAGGGCCAGTTCGAGCGCGCTGAGAGTCATGCGCACAGGGTAGCCAGGGGCGGTCGCGCGGCTACAGCCAGCCGTGGCGGCGCAGGGCCCGGTGGATGGTGAAGCAGCTTCCGGCGATGGCGGCCATCACCATCGGATAGCCGTAGCGCCAGTGCAGCTCCGGCATGTTCTCGAAGTTCATCCCGTACACGCCGCAGATCATCGTCGGTACGGCGATGATCGCCGCCCAGGAGGTGATCTTGCGCATGTCCTCGTTCTGCGCGACGGTCGCCTGCGCCAGGTTGGCCTGGAGGATCGAGTTCAGCAGCTCGTCGAAGCCGACGACCTGCTCGTGGACCCGCGCCAGGTGGTCGGCGACGTCGCGGAAGTACTTCTGGATGTCCGGGTCCACCAGCCGCATCGGGCGCTCGCTGAGCAGTTCCATGGGCCGCAGGAGCGGGGAGACGGCCCGCTTGAACTCCAGGACCTCGCGCTTGAGCTGGTAGATGCGGCCCGCGTCGCCGCCGCGCCCGGCGCCTTTGGCGGGGCCGGCGAACACCTCGCTCTCCACCTCGTCGATGTCGTCCTGGACGGCCGAGGCGACGGCGATGTAGCCGTCCACCACGTGGTCGGCGAGGGAGTGCAGGACGGCCGAGGGGCCCTTCTCGAGGAGCGACGGATCGTCCTGGAGGCGGTGGCGCAGGCCCTTGAGGGACCCCTGGCCGCCGTGCCGGACGGTGATGACGAAGTCGGGGCCGGTGAAGCACATCACCTCACCGGTCTCCACGACCTCGCTGGTCGCGGTGAGTTCGGCGTGCTCCACGTAGTGGATCGTCTTGAAGACGGTGAAGAGGGTGTCGTCGTAGCGCTCGAGCTTCGGCCGCTGGTGGGCGTGGACCGCGTCCTCGACGGCGAGCGGGTGCAGGCCGAACAGGGCGGCGATGCCGGCGAACTCGCTCTCGGTCGGCTCGTGCAGGCCGATCCACGCGAACCCCCCGTCCTGGCGGACCTGGCGCATCGCCTCACGGGGCGTCAGGCGGCCCGCTCCCAGGGCGCGTCGGCCGTCGCGGTACACCGCGCAGTCGACGACGGCGGTGCCGGCCGACGGGTCGCGGGTGGTGTCGTAGCCGGGCTGGGCGGGGGTGGACCTGCGCAGCGCCGGACGGACGGCGGCACGGAGATAGGGCAGCATCGACATGGCAGGCTCCTTCGCGCGCACGGCTGCGGACCGTACGGGTGGGAGGTCCCTTCCGGGTGACGCCGTCGCCGCGGCCGGCAGGCCCGGGGCAGGCGGAAGGAACAGGACGGGAGGACATGAGTTCTGCCGTCGCTCTTCGACTGATCCCGGAAAGGGGATCAACGGGGACGCGGGATGCCCGTGCGCGAAGTGGAAGAGCGATTGGTACTGCACGATCGACTTCGATCCACCGCAGCCCCACCTCCTCCGGCCGGTCCCCCGTAGGGGACGTCCTGTCGCCGGGGCACTGAGACTTCTCTTCTGAGAGCGTCCCCGACCAACGGTCAACGATAACAGCCGACGGATGGTCAAGACCCGCCCTTTACCCGGCTGATACGAGTTCTATGCTCGCTCCATGGCAGAAATTCTGGCCCTCGTGGAAGCCCGGCTGCGTGCCTCGTTCGGTGAACCCGACGCCCGCGCCGCCGTCACCTTCCTGGGCACCGACCGCATCGAGATCCTCCGTTTCACCGAGGGGGACCTCGTGCGCTACGCGACCCTCGGCATGTCCGCCCATCCGATGGCCGACCCCACGGTCGTGGTCGCCGATCCCCTGCGGGGGCCGCGGGCGGAACTCGTGCTGACCGTACGGGGCGGACTGGCGCCCACCGACAAACTGCTGCGGCCGCTGGCGGTACTGGGGGCCTCGCCCCAGGTGGAGGGGCTGGTCGTGGCGCCCGGAGCCTCGCTCGACGTGGGGGAACCCCTGTGGGAGGGGGCGCCGTTCACCTCGGTGCTGGTGGCCGAGCCGGGCGGGCTGGTCGAGGACGTGGAGCTGGAGGCCCCCATGGGTCCGGTGGCCTTCTTCCCGCTCCTGCCGATGACGGCGAACGAGGCGGCGTGGAAACGGGTGCACGGCGCGGCGGCCCTCCAGGAACGCTGGCTCGCGCGCGGCACGGATCTGCGGGACCCTCTGCGTACGGCTGTGGCGCTGGACTGAGCGGGACCGCCGGGACATCCGGCCGCCCGGACGGGTGATCGCGTCTTGACGGGGCGCCCGGCGGGGAGGAGCGTGGCTTCCTATGAGGGGCGAACCGAGTTGCCCGAAGTGTGGTGGCCGGGTCAGGGCGCCCGGACTCTTCGCCGACTCCTGGCAGTGCGCGGAGCACGGCGCCGTGCACCCCTTGCAGCCCGTGATCCCGCCGAGCGTCGAAGGCCTCGGCGTCGTGGTGAACCGGGCACAGGTACCGGTGTGGATGCCGTGGCCCCTGCCCGTCGGATGGCTCTTCACCGGGATCGCGGCCGCCGGTGACGACCGCAGCGGCGGCCGGGCCACGGCCGTGGCCTGCTCCGGCCCCGGCCCGCTCGGCGGCATCGGCGAGCTGGTGCTGATCGCGGAGGAGCTGGGCGTCGGCCTGGGCGCGCGCTTCGCGGGCATCGACGCGCCCGATCCGGGCTCCTACATGGACGTCTCCGCCCCGCCGCAGGCGAAGGTCGTCGCCGCGGGGCGCCTGACGCCGCTGTGGCACGTCAAGGGGGCCCCGGACGACCGTGCCGTCTTCGCCGGGGAGGCCCGCGGGCTGTGGCTGTGGGCCATCGTCTGGCCGGAGCAGTCGGGGCTCCTGATGTACGACGAGCTCGTGCTGACGGACCTGCGCGACGCGGGAGCCGAGATAGAGCTCCTGCCCTGCGGCGCGCTCAGCCCGCGCATCATCTCCCCTTGACGCGCGGCTCGCGCGGCTCGCGCGGCTCGAGGCCGGGGCGCCGCACCGGCCTCGCTCCGCCGCCCCCGGACGGACGGTATCCTGGAGCGTCCCCCGTCCGCGTGTGAACCCTGGAGCTCGGCTGTGCGCATCGATTTGCACGCCCACTCCACGTTCTCGGACGGCACCGACACCCCCGCCGAGCTGGTCCGCAACGCGGCCGCCGCCGGGCTCGACGTCGTCGCGCTGACCGACCACGACACCGTGAGCGGCCACCGCGAGGCGATCGCGGCGCTTCCCGAGGGGCTGACCCTCGTCACCGGCGCCGAACTCAGCTGCCGCCTCGACGGCATCGGGCTGCACATGCTCGCCTACCTCTTCGACCCCGAAGAGCCCGAGCTCTCCCGCGAGCGGGAGCTCGTACGCGACGACCGCACCCCCCGCGCCCAGGCCATGGTCGGCAAACTGCAGGCCCTCGGCGTCCCCGTCACCTGGGAGCAGGTGGACCGGATCGCCGGTGAGGGCTCGGTCGGACGGCCGCACATCGCCACCGCGCTCGTCGAGCTCGGCGTCGTCCGCACCGTGTCCGACGCGTTCACCGCGCAGTGGCTCGCCGACGGCGGCCGGGCGTACGCGCAGAAGCACGAGCTCGACCCCTTCGACGCGATCCGCCTGGTCAAGGCGGCCGGCGGGGTCACCGTCTTCGCGCACCCCGCCGCCGTCAAGCGCGGCGCGTGTGTCCCGGAGGCGGCCATAGCCGCGCTCGCCGCCGCGGGCCTCGACGGCATCGAGGTCGACCACATGGACCACGACTCCGCCACCCGCGCGCGCCTGCGCGGCCTGGCCGGAGACCTCGGTCTCCTCACCACCGGGTCGAGCGACTACCACGGCAGCCGCAAGACCTGCCGCCTCGGGGACCACACGACCGACCCCGAGATCTACGGCGAGATCACCCGCCGGGCCACCGGGGCGTTCCCCGTCCCCGGCGCGGGTGGACGCGTACGCGGCTGACCGCTGCCGCCGCTCCACCGACACGGCGCACCTCACCGCGCCGCTCTTCCCCCTTTTCGTGACACCCCTCTCCTGCAAGGCATCACTGTGCTCGATTTCGCCGTCTTCGGATCCCTGTTTCTCACGCTTTTTGTGATTATGGACCCCCCGGGGATCACGCCCATCTTCCTCGCCCTGACCTCCGGCCGGCCCGCCAAGGTGCAGCGCCGCATGGCCTGGCAGGCCGTCTGCGTCGCCTTCGGGGTCATCGCGGTCTTCGGCATCTGCGGCCAGCAGATCCTGGACTACCTGCACGTCTCCGTGCCGGCGCTGATGATCGCGGGCGGCCTGCTGCTCCTGCTCATCGCGCTCGACCTGCTCACGGGCAAGGCCGACGAACCGACGCAGACCAAGGACGTGAACGTCGCGCTCGTCCCGCTGGGCATGCCGCTGCTCGCCGGACCCGGGGCGATCGTGTCGGTGATCCTGGCGGTGCAGAAGGCCGACGGGCTGACCGGTCAGGTATCGGTCTGGTCCGCGATCGTCGCGATGCACGTCGTGCTGTGGGTGGTGATGCGGTACTCGCTGGTCATCATCCGCGTGATCAAGGACGGCGGTGTCGTCCTCGTGACCCGGCTCGCGGGCATGATGCTCTCCGCCATCGCCGTCCAGCAGATCATCAACGGCGTGCTCCAGGTCATCCACACGTCCTAGCGCCCGTGGCCCCGCCCGCCGCCGCGCATGCGAACGCCCCCGCACCGGAAGTCGGTGCGGGGGCGATCGGTTCGGTGGGGGTGGACGTCGGTCCGTCAGTTGGACGCGGTCTCGGCCGGTCGGATCAGGATGCGCTGGCCGATGGCCGCGGCCTGCTGCACGATCCGGTTGACGGAGGCCGCGTCCACGACGGTGCTGTCCACGGCGGACCCGTCGACGTCGTCCAGGCGCAGAATCTCGAAGCGCATGGGGCTTCTCCCTTCGTCAGTGTTTCTCCTTGTACAGGGTTAACGAAGTGTAAGCCGCAAACATTCCCTACGCTAAGGAAATTTTTTCACTGTCTAACTACTAACTGGTACAGGAGTCGGTAGAGGGGCCGTCGCAGGAGTCCCAGAACGCCGCCAGCGCCGCCGCGGTGGACGCCGGGTCCTCCGCGTTCGGCGAGTGCTCCGTCCCCGGGACGACCACCCGCGCCGCGCCCAGCCGCCGCGCCATGCCGTCCATCTCCGACACCGGCCACACCGGATCCGACGCCCCCGAGAGCACCAGCTTCGCCAGCCCCGGCGCCGCGGCCGCCAGCTCGTCGATCCCGTCCGGCTCGCCGATCAGCGCCCGGCCGGTGACGATCAGCTGCTCCGGAACCGTCCCCACCCACCGGTCGCGCAGGAACGAGGCGACCTCGGGGGAGTCGGGGACCGCGTCGCGCGGATCCATCGCGCGCATCGCGGTCCAGATGCCCGGCATGTCGTCGCCCATCAGCTCCAGCGCGGAGACGAGCATCTTCGTACGGGCCCGCTGCTCCTCGCACACCGCGCCCGCACCGCTGCTCAGCAGCGTGAGGCTCGCGTACGGAGCCGGGTCCCGCACCACGGCCGCCCGTACGATCAGCCCGCCCAGCGAGTGCCCGAGCAGGTGCACCGGGCCGTCCGAGCCCAGGGCCGCCGTCTGCGCGAGCACGTCGCGGGCCAGCTCCTGCAGGGCGTACGGCTCGTGCGTGCGCGGGCCGCCGCTCTGGTACTGGCCGCGCCCGTCCACCGCGACCACCCGGTACCCGGCGGCGGCCAGCGGTCCCAGGAGGCCGATGAAGTCCTCCTTGCTGCCGGTGTAGCCGGGCACCAGCAGGGCGGTGCCGCGCACCGGCGTGCCGGCGTGCGGCCCGGCCTCCTGCACGGCGAACTCGCCGCGGGCGGTGTCCAGGCGGTACGCGCGCCCCGTGGGCGGCAGGCTGAGGGTCGGCGGCTTGCTCATGGCCCGAGGTTACCGGCCCGTACGGCTGTACGACGAGGGCCCCGCCCCCCTGGGAAGGGGAGCGGGGCCCTCGAAAGAGCGCGGTTACGCCTCGGTGGTCTCCACCGGGGCCGCGACCTTGCGGGTCCGCGTGCGCTTCGGCTTGACCGGAGCCTCTTCGGCCGCCGGGGCGGCGGTCTCGGCGGCGGCTTCGGCGACCGGGGCGGCAGCGGCGACCTTGCGGGTCCGCGTGCGCTTCGGCTTGACCGGAGCCTCCTCCGTGACGACGGCGGCGGCCGGGGCCGCCGGAGCCTCGACGACGACGGCGGCCTGGGCGACGACCTCGACGACCGGAGTCGCGACCGCCTTGCGCGGGGCGCGGACGGCGGTGCGGCGCGCCGGGCGGACCGGCTCGACCAGCGGCGCCATCTGGAAGTCGGGTTCCGGGGCCGGGGGCACCCGCGGAGCCAGGGGTTCCAGCGCCGTGACGAAGGTCGCGGCCGGGGCGGCGGACCGGGCCCGGCGGCGGCGCGGCTTGCGCGGCTCGTCGACGGCCGGAGCCTCGACGAACGGAGCCTCGACGAACGGAGCCTCGACGACCGGGGTGGCCGGGGTGACGGAGGCAGCCGGGGTGACCGGGGCCACGACGGCGGCCACGGCCACCGCCTCGCCGCCGGCCTCGGAACCGCCACGGGTGCGGCGGCGCTGACGCGGCGTACGGGTGCGGGCGGCCTGCTCCTCGACCTCCGCGGCGGCGGCGGGGGCAACCGCACGACCGTCGCGGCCACCGTCACGGCCGTGGTCACGGCCACCGTCACGGCCGTGGTCACGGCCGCCATCACGGCCGTGGTCGCGGCCGCCGTCGCGGCCACCACGGCCACCGCGGCCGCCGGTCTCGCCCAGGTCCTCGAGGTTCTCGGCCTTCAGGCCCGCCCGCGTGCGCTCGGAGCGCGGCAGGGTGCCCTTGGTGCCGGCCGGGATGTTCATCAGCTCGTACAGGTGCGGGGACGTGGAGTACGTCTCCACCGGGTCGTGGAAGTCCAGCTCCAGCGCCTTGTTGATCAGCTGCCAGCGCGGGATGTCGTCCCAGTCGACCAGGGTGACGGCGATGCCCTTCTTGCCCGCGCGGCCGGTGCGGCCCACGCGGTGCAGGAAGGTCTTCTCGTCCTCGGGCGTCTGGTAGTTGATGACGTGGGTGACCCCCTCGACATCGATACCGCGCGCGGCGACGTCGGTGCAGACGAGCACGTCGACCTTGCCGTTGCGGAACGCGCGCAGGGCCTGCTCGCGCGCGCCCTGGCCCAGGTCGCCGTGGACGGCGCCGGAGGCGAAGCCGCGCTTCTCCAGCTGCTCGGCGATGTCGGCCGCCGTGCGCTTGGTACGGCAGAAGATCATGGCCAGGCCGCGGCCCTCGGCCTGCAGGATGCGGGAGACGAGCTCCGGCTTGTCCATGTTGTGCGCACGGAAGACGTGCTGCGTGGTGTTGGCGACGGTCGCGCCCTCACCGTCCTCGGAGACGGCGCGGATGTGCGTCGGCTGCGTCATGTACCGGCGGGCCAGGCCGATGACCGCGCCCGGCATGGTCGCCGAGAACAGCATCGTCTGGCGCTTGGCCGGCAGGTAGTTCATGATGCGCTCGACGTCGGGCAGGAAGCCCAGGTCGAGCATCTCGTCGGCCTCGTCCAGGACCAGGGCCCGGACGTGCGACAGGTCGAGCTTCTTCTGCCCGGCCAGGTCGAGCAGGCGGCCCGGGGTGCCGACGATGATGTCGACGCCCTTCTTGAGCGCCTCGACCTGGGGCTCGTACGCGCGGCCGCCGTATATGGCGAGGACGCGGACGTTGCGGACCTTGCCCGCGGTCAGGAGGTCGTTGGTGACCTGGGTGCACAGCTCGCGGGTCGGAACCACCACGAGGGCCTGCGGCGCGTCGGTCAGCTGGTCGGGCCTGGCCCGGCCCGCCTCGACGTCCGCGGGGACGGTGACCCGCTCCAGCAGGGGAAGGCCGAAACCGAGCGTCTTGCCGGTACCGGTCTTGGCCTGGCCGATGACGTCCGTGCCGGAAAGGGCGACGGGGAGGGTCATCTCCTGGATCGGGAAGGGGGACACGATGCCGACGGCCTCAAGGGCTTCGGCCGTCTCGGGAAGGATCCCGAGGTCTCGGAACGTAGTCAGGGTGCTGCCTCTTCTGTGAGACG
Source organism: Streptomyces sp. NPDC006544 (assembly GCF_040611715.1). Classification (NCBI taxonomy): domain Bacteria; kingdom Bacillati; phylum Actinomycetota; class Actinomycetes; order Kitasatosporales; family Streptomycetaceae; genus Streptomyces; species Streptomyces sp. NPDC006544. The sequence continues at coordinate 18,290 of NZ_JBEXOV010000120.1, forward strand.
CGGCGCGAGGCGGCGAAGGGGGGTCGTACCGTGCCGGGCTTGCAGTACTGCACCCACCCAGGTTCTGGGGGAGCCGTGCAAAGCTGCGCGGGACCACGAGCCTTCGCTCAGGCGCTTTATGCCGCTGAGGGGGCCCCTCGTGGGAGGCGGTACGCATGAACGTACGCATCACGCCGAGGGCGGTCGGGTGGAGCCGATCGGGCCACCGACCGGGCATCCTCATTCGGGATGGCCCGCCGAGTGTTCGGCAGGCGCATTACCACTGTACCCCGGAATCTCGCAGCTGTGTTGGGTGAATTCACCAGGTAGGCGCGTTTACGTGGACTGAGCAGGTGGTTCGTGGCGCCTTTAGGCGAGCTATTGTGCGGAGCATGTCGACCGTTGAAAACGCATCTCCCGCCGACGGCGGCGTCCCCGCCGAGGCAACCGGGATCGCCGCCCAGGACTGGGCCACCGCCTCCGCGTCACCGCAGTACAAGGCGGCCGTGGTGGACCTTCTCGGGGCGCTCGCGTACGGCGAACTCGCGGCCTTCGAACGCCTCGCGGAGGACGCGAAGCTCGCGCCCACCCTCGGCGACAAGGCCGAGCTCGCAAAGATGGCCTCCGCCGAATTCCATCACTTCGAGAGGTTGCGCGACCGTCTCGCCGCCGTCGACGTGGACCCCACCGCCGCCATGGAGCCCTTCGCGAAGGGCGTCGACGACTTCCACCGCCAGACCGCGCCGTCGGACTGGCTGGAAGGCCTGGTCAAGGCGTACGTCGGGGACTCGATCGCCAGCGACTTCTACCGCGAGGTCGCCACGCACCTCGACACCGACACCCGCGGGCTCGTCGTGAGCGTGCTCGACGACACCGGCCACGGCGGCTTCGCCGTCGAGAAGGTGCGCGCCGCGATCGAGGCCGACCCGCGCTGCGGCGGCCGGCTCGCGCTGTGGGCCCGCCGGCTGATGGGCGAGGCCCTGTCGCAGGCGCAGCGCGTGGTCGCCGAGCGCGACGCGCTCTCCACCATGCTGGTCGGCGGGGTCGACGGGATGGCGGTGGGCTTCGACCTCGCGGCCGTCGGCGAGATGTTCACCCGCATCACCAAGGCGCACACCAAGCGCATGGCGGCCCTGGGTCTCGCCGCCTGACCCGTACCCCCGCTTCACGACGACGTACGCCGGCCCCGGCGCGGAAGTCCGCGCCGGGG
>NZ_JBEXOV010000121.1:0-19440 GCF_040611715.1 Streptomyces sp. NPDC006544
GGCTGCCGTGACGCGAACGGCCGCGGACCGGCAGCCCGTGACGCGAACGCGTCAGCCGCTCCCCCCCCGTGCGCCCGCCCTTGTGCACACCGGACGGCGGGGCGGCGGGCGGCGTACGGCACAATGGCCCGTGCTTGATGACCTTGCAGATGTGGAGCGGGCGCGATGACGACACGCGTAGGGACCGACACGGACACCGCCACGCCGCGGACGGCCGTCGGCGGGAGCCGGGCGCTGGCCCTGCTGCTGGTGATCACGGGAGCCGCGGGACTGCTCGCCGCCTGGATCATCACGATCGACAAGTTCAAGCTGCTCGAGGACCCGAACTTCACGCCGGGCTGCAGCCTCAACCCGATCGTGTCCTGCGGCAACATCATGAAGAGCGACCAGGCGGCCGTCTTCGGCTTCCCCAACCCGATGCTGGGCCTGGTCACCTACGGCATCGTCGTCTGCGTCGGCGTGAGCCTGCTCGCCGGGGCGCGCTTCCCGCGCTGGTACTGGCTCACCCTGAACGCCGGGACGCTCTTCGGGGTCGGATTCTGCACCTGGCTGATGTACCAGTCGCTGTACGACATCAACTCGCTGTGCCTGTGGTGCTGCCTGGCCTGGGCCGCCACCATCGTCATGTTCTGGTACGTCACCTCGCACAACGTCCGCAACCGGCTGCTGCCGGCCCCCGGCTGGCTGCGCGCCTTCTTCGACGAGTTCACCTGGGTGCTGCCCGTCCTGCACATCGGGATCATCGGCATGCTGATCCTGACCCGCTGGTGGGACTTCTGGACCTCCTGAGCCGGCCGTGCGGACGGGCCGGTCTGTCGGTGGGCTCGCATAGGCTTCCGGTGTGGAACCAGACCTCTTCACCGCCGCCGCCGAGGAACGCCGGGCGAAGGACCCCTCCAGTTCTCCGCTCGCCGTCCGGATGCGCCCGCGCACCCTGGACGAGGTCGTCGGCCAGCAGCACCTGCTGAAGCCCGGCTCGCCCCTGCGCCGGCTCGTCGGGGAGGGAGCGGGCGGCCCGGCCGGGGCGTCCTCGGTGATCCTCTGGGGCCCGCCCGGCATCGGCAAGACGACCCTGGCCTACGTGGTGAGCCAGGCCACCCAGAAGCGCTTCGTGGAGCTGTCCGCGATCACGGCGGGCGTGAAGGAAGTACGGGCCGTCATCGAGGGCGCCAAGCGCGCGGCCGGCGGATACGGCAAGGACACCGTCCTCTTCCTCGACGAGATCCACCGCTTCAGCAAGGCGCAGCAGGACTCGCTGCTGCCGGCCGTGGAGAACCGCTGGGTGACGCTGATCGCCGCGACCACGGAGAACCCGTACTTCTCGATCATCTCCCCGCTGCTCTCGCGGTCCCTGCTGCTGACGCTGGAACCGCTGACGGACGAGGACCTGCGCGCGCTCATGCGGCGGGCCCTGACCGAGGAGCGGGGCCTCGGCGGCGCCGTGACGCTGCCGCAGGACGCGGAGGAGCACCTGCTGCGGATCGCGGGCGGTGACGCGCGGCGCGCGCTGACGGCGCTGGAGGCGGGTGCGGGCTCGGCCATCGCCAAGGGCGAGCCGGAGATCACCCTCCAGACCGTGGAGGAGGCGGTCGACCGGGCCGCGGTCAAGTACGACCGGGACGGCGACCAGCACTACGACGTGGCGAGCGCCCTGATCAAATCCATCCGGGGCTCGGACGTGGACGCGGCGCTGCACTACCTGGCGCGGATGATCGAAGCGGGGGAGGACCCCCGGTTCATCGCCCGCAGGCTGATGATCTCGGCGAGCGAGGACATCGGGCTCGCGGACCCGACGGCCCTGCCCCTCGCGGTGTCCGCGGCGCAGGCGGTGGCGATGATCGGCTTCCCGGAGGCCTCGCTGACCCTGTCGCACGTGACGATCGCCCTGGCCCTGGCCCCGAAGTCGAACACCGCCACGACGGCGATCGGCGCGGCGCTCGCCGACGTCCGCGCGGGCCTGGCCGGCTCCGTGCCGGCGCACCTGCGGGACGGGCACTACAAGGGCGCGGCGAAGCTGGGCCACGCGGTGGGGTACGTGTACCCGCACGACGTGCCCGGAGCGATCGCCGCCCAGCAGTACGCGCCGGACGAGATCCACGGCAAGCGGTACTACGAACCGACGCGCTACGGCGCGGAGGCGCGGTACGCGGACGTGGTGGAAAAGGTCCGCGAAAGGCTGCGCGGCGGCTCCTGACCCGCCCCGCAGACCTAGCCGGTGCCGTGGCCGGAAGAGTCCACCGGGTCGCGGCGCCCGGGGGCCGGGAACAGGGTGCGCATCGCCCGGCGCAGGCCGCAGACGTCGTCCACCGGCTCGGGGAAGTCGAAGCGCGCGTCGAAGACGCTGTTCCCGCGCGTGAAGCGGACGCGCAGGCCGAGGCGGTCCAGCGCGAGGGGGACCGCCGTCAGGCCGGCGGTGTCCCGGGCGCCGAGCAGCCCGCACAGATCGCCCATCCGGTCACCGTGCGAGGAGGCCAGGTGCTGGAGGAGCTCCGTCTCGTGCGCGACCAGCGGGTCCGGTTCGGCCGTGCCCAGCAGCTCCGGATCCACGTGCTCGGCGCCCCACAGGTCGTCGACGGAGATCTCCCCGACCTCCAGGCGCAGCAGCATCCACGCGGGCCGGCCGGCGTACGGGGACCCGAGCGACTCGCACATTCCGAGGAGCTCGCCGACCGGGTGCCGCGCGGCCAGGAGCGCCGCGCAGGCCGCCCGGTCGGCGTCCCCGCGCACCGGAGTGAGCCACCCGGCGAGCCACGCGCGGCCTCGGATACGATGGGGCACGGACACCGGCGCCACATCCGTGATCTCGATCACGGCGGTGAGGTCGTCGTCCTGGGCGTGAGCGGCTGCTCTGGCAGCCGCGGATTCCCCTGATACCAGGAGAATCACGTCCCCGTCCGGGGTGACGGTCCTCGCGGCCGGCATCGCTGTTCCGAACTCCCCCAGGTCAAAAGCACCCGGGAGCGTGAGGGATACTGAGGCGTTGGACTCTACGAGGGTTCGTACGCGTTCGGCTCCGGTGAGCTGCCGAACGCCTTCCCTGGGACGCGGCTGACCTTGCCTACCGTCGTCGAAAGCAGATCCTGTTTCGTTTGGATCTGAACTTCGATGCGCACTGGGCAGGGGGATCCCATGTGGTCGAGACATTACGTCCTCCTCGCTAAGGTAAGCCTCACCTAACTTACATGGAGGTAGGTTCCACGTGAACCAGAAGCGACCCAAGGTCAAGAAGTCGCGTGCCCTCGGCATTGCGCTGACCCCGAAGGCCGTCAAGTACTTCGAGGCCCGCCCCTACCCGCCGGGCGAGCACGGCCGTGGCCGCAAGCAGAACTCGGACTACAAGGTTCGTCTGCTGGAGAAGCAGCGTCTGCGCGCTCAGTACGACATCTCTGAGCGTCAGATGGCCCGCGCGTACGACCGCGCCAAGAAGGCCGAAGGCAAGACGGGCGAGGCGCTGGTCGTCGAGCTCGAGCGTCGCCTCGACGCCCTGGTTCTGCGTTCGGGCATCGCCCGCACCATCTACCAGGCCCGCCAGATGGTCGTTCACGGCCACATCGAGGTCAACGGCGACAAGGTCGACAAGCCGTCGTTCCGCGTCCGTCCGGACGACGTCATCACGGTGCGCGAGCGCAGCCGCGAGAAGGTTCCGTTCCAGGTTGCCCGTGAGGGTGGCTACGCAGGCGAGGGCGAGACCCCCCGTTACCTGCAGGTCAACCTGAAGGCCCTGGCCTTCCGCCTGGACCGCGACCCGAACCGCAAGGAAATCCCGGTCATCTGCGACGAGCAGCTCGTCGTCGAGTACTACGCCCGCTGATCCAGCGGCCGTAGCCCTCACAGGCTGGTCAGCCCGCCGGCTCCCCCTTGGGGGAGCCGGCGGGCTTCCTGCTTTTCGCCCCCGGCCGGACCACCGGCCGGTCGGCCGCGGCGCGCGGCCTCGGCAGCGGCCCCTTCGGCTCGGGGGCCGGATCGGGCCCGCGCAGGGCCCGCTCCACCAGCGCGTCCACCGTCAGGGCCCGCCCGTGCCGGGCGCAGGCCGCATACCGCTCCGCGCCCAGCATCTCGCCCGCCCGCTCCTCGCACATCAGCCGCGGGGCGTTGAAGTACGCCGAGCCGAACAGCTGCATCCCCACCCCGTCCCACACCGGCTCCGCCGCGCCCTGGAGCACGGCGGCCTCCGCCGGATGGCCCTCGGCGAGCGTCACCAGCGCCAGCAGCTCGACCGCCAGCACCAGCCCCACCAGATCGCGGAACGCGTGGTTGATGGACACGCACTCCACCAGCAGCCCCCGCGCCTCGGCCGGGGCTCCCGCGTCCAGGGCCGCGTAGGCCAGCACGTACAGGGCGTACGCCTTCGTCCAGCGCTCCCCGCGCTCCTCGCAGATGTCCCGGACCTCCTCGCACAGCGCGAGCGCCCCCGCCAGCTCCCCCTGGAAGGCCAGCGTCATCGCCAGCTCCACCTGGCACATCAGGACGTTGCTGTTGAGCTCGCCGGCCTCCCGGTAGCGCTCCAGCGCGCCGCCCAGCAGCTCCCGGGCCCGGGGCATGTCGTCCGAGATCAGGGCCAGGCAGCCCATCCGGTGCACCGCGTACGCCGCCGCCACCGGGTTCCCGCTCTGCGCGGCCCCGTCCCGGCACTCGTACAGCGCGCTCATCGAGGCCACCGCATCGCCCTGGAGGGCCGCGACGTACCCGAGCACCCACAGCGCCTTCAGCCGCGAGCCCTCGTACTCCGCTTCCGGTTCGCCCCCCGGCTCCGGCTCGGGCTCGGGCCCGAGCCCCGGGCCCCACGCGTCGGCGAGGCCGAGGGCGAGGCCGGGCCCGAGCCCCAGGTCGAGCCCCAGGCCGAGTTCCTGCCCGGGGCCGCACTCCAGCGTCCGGTCCAGCCAGTGCCGGCCCTCGGCCAGCCGGCCGCAGCCCGCCCAGTAGAACCAGAGGGTGCCCGCCAGGTACTGGCCGAGGTGGATCTCCCCCGGCTCGTCCAGGCAGCACTCCAGCGCGAGCCGCAGGTTGGGCAGCTCCGCCTCCACCAGCGAGGCCACCTCCTGCTGGCGCGGACTGAACCAGTCCAGCTCGCACCAGGTCGCCAGGCCCATGTACCAGTCCCGGTGCCTGCGCCGCAGCCGCCGCGCGTCGCCCAGCGACTCCAGCCAGCCCGCGCCGTAGATCCGTACGGTCTCCAGCATCCGGTAGCGCACCCCGGCGGCCGTCTCCTCCCGGACGAGCAGGGACTGCCCCAGCAGCTCCCCGACCAGGTCCAGCACCGAGTCCGCCGGCAGGTCCGGGCCCGCGCACACGTATTCGGCGGCGTCCAGGTCGAACTGACCCGCGAACACCGACAGCCGCGCCCACAGCAGCCGCTCCGCGGTGGTGCACAGCTCGTGGCTCCAGCCGATCGCCGTACGCAGCGCCCGGTGCCGGGGCAGCGCACCGCGCGAGCCTCCCGTCAGCAGGGCGAAGCGGTCCTCCAGCCGGGACAGCACCTGGGCCGGGGACAGCGTGCGCAGCCGGCCCGCCGCCAGTTCCAGCGCCAGCGGCAGCCCGTCGAGCCGGGCGCACACCTCAGCCAGCACCGGCCGGGTGGCCTCCGTCGGCGCGAACGCCGGGTCCGCCGCCACCGCGCGCTCCGTCAGCAGGGCCAGGGCCTCCTCGGGGCCCAGCGGAGCCAGCGGCCAGGACAGCTCCCCGTCGAGGGTCAGCGGGCGCCGGCCGGCCGCGAGCACCCGCAGGCCGGGACAGCTCCGCAGCAGGTCCCGTACCAGCGCGGCGGTCTCGTCGACCAGCTGCTCGAAGCCGTCCAGGACCAGCAGCAGCCGCCGCTCGGCCAGGTGTTCGGCAAGCACCGTCCGGAGCGGGCGCGTGGTGTGGTCGGTCAGCCCCAGTGCCTCGGCGAGCGCCAGCTCCAGCAGTGCCGGATCCCGTACGGTCGCCAGCTCGGCCAGCCATGCGCCGTCGCGGTAGCGGTCCCGCGCGGGGTCTGCCGGAGCGGCCTGGCCGGCGGATCCGGTCGGGTCCGACGACGCCGGCGCCGCCGCGTCCAGGGCCGCCCGGGCCGCCGCCAGGACCAGCCGGGTCTTTCCGACACCGCCCGCACCGGTCACCGTGACCAGCCGCGAGGACTCCAGGAGCCGCTCGACCTCGGCGAGTTCGCGACCCCGTCCGACGAAACCGCTCAGGTCCGAGGGAAGATTGCCCGGCGTCCTGTGTCCCACGGGTCTGTGTCGCATGGGATACGGAGGGTACTGGTCCGGACGCTTTGCGTACAAGACGGGCCCGGTCCCGGGGGAGGGCACCGGATTTCCGGTACTACGGCGGATCTCCGGCGCGATAGGGTCGGAGGACAACTTTTTCGCCTGGTGATCAACGTAGTAGAGAGCGGTGTGCCGTGTCCGGTGGAGAGGTGGCCGGGATCCTCGTGGCCGTCTTCTGGGCCATCCTGGTCTCCTTCCTGGCCGTGGTGCTGGTGAGGCTGGCCCAGGTGCTCAAGGCGACCACCAAGCTGGTCGCCGACGTGACCGAGCAGGCCGTACCGCTCCTCGCGGACGCCTCCACGACCGTCCGCTCCGCGCGCACCCAGCTGGACCGGGTCGACGCCATCGCGAGCGACGTCCAGGAAGTCACCTCCAACGCCTCCGCGCTGTCCTCGACCGTGGCGTCCACCTTCGGCGGCCCGCTCGTCAAGATCGCGGCCTTCGGCTACGGCGTGCGCAAGGCGCTGGGCAAGGGCGGCGGGGCACCCGGGGACGGGCCCCGAAGGACCTCCCGGCGAACCGTGATCGTCGGCCGCACGGTGCCGTCGCCCCGGCGCCGCAAGCAGAAGGGCTGAGACCTCCGATGTTCCGCCGAGCCTTCTGGTTCACCGCCGGCGCAGCCGCCGGCGTGTGGGCCACCACCAAGGTCAACCGGCAGCTCAAGAAGCTGACCCCGGAGAGCCTCGCCGCCCAGGCCGCCGACAAGGCGCTCGAGGCGGGCCACCGCCTCAAGGACTTCGCCCTCGACGTCAGGGCGGGAATGTCGCAGCGCGAGGACGAGCTGAACGACGCACTGGGACTCCACCAGGATCCCGAGCGGCCCGACAACGTCACGGCCCTTCCCGGACCGCGGCGGCGCATGGCCGTCGAGCCCGGCAGACCAGACCAGAACACCTATCGCTCGAACCACGAGAACCGCTCGAAGGGTTCGTACAACCGGAATGAGGACCACTGATGGAGTCGGCTGAAATCCGCCGCCGCTGGCTGAGCTTCTTCGAGGAGCGCGGTCACACCGTTGTCCCTTCGGCGTCGCTCATCGCGGACGACCCGACTCTGCTGCTGGTGCCCGCGGGCATGGTCCCGTTCAAGCCGTACTTCCTCGGCGAGGTCAAGCCGCCGGCGCCGACGCTCACCAGCGTGCAGAAGTGCGTCCGCACCCCGGACATCGAAGAGGTCGGCAAGACCACCCGCCACGGCACGTTCTTCCAGATGTGCGGCAACTTCTCCTTCGGCGACTACTTCAAGGAAGGCGCCATCAAGTACGCCTGGGAGCTGCTGACCGGCTCCCTGGCCGACGGCGGCTTCGCCCTGGACCCGGAGAAGCTCTGGATCACGGTCTACCTCGACGACGACGAGGCCGAGGCCATCTGGCGCGACAAGATCGGCGTCCCGGCCGAGCGCATCCAGCGCCTGGGCAAGAAGGACAACTTCTGGTCCATGGGTGTTCCGGGTCCGTGCGGCCCTTGCTCCGAGATCAACTACGACCGCGGCCCGGAGTTCGGTGTCGAGGGCGGCCCCGCCGTCAACGACGAGCGCTACGTGGAGATCTGGAACCTGGTCTTCATGCAGTACGAGCGCGGCGCCGGCGACGGGAAGGAAGACTTCCCGATCCTCGGCGACCTGCCGTCGAAGAACATCGACACCGGTCTCGGCCTCGAGCGCCTCGCCATGATCCTGCAGGGCGTGCAGAACATGTACGAGACCGACACCCTGCGCGTGGTCATGGACAAGGCCACCGAGCTGACGGGCGTGCGGTACGGCGCCGAGCAGGGCACGGACGTCTCGCTGCGCGTCGTCGCCGACCACATCCGCACCTCCACCATGCTCATCGGCGACGGGGTGACCCCCGGCAACGAGGGCCGCGGCTACGTGCTGCGCCGCATCATGCGCCGCGCCATCCGCAACATGCGCCTCATGGGCGCCACCGGTCCGGTCGTCCAGGAGCTCGTCGACGTCGTGATCGACACGATGGGTCAGCAGTACCCGGAGCTCGTCACCGACCGCAAGCGCATCGAGACCGTCGCGCTCGCCGAAGAGGCCGCCTTCGTGAAGGCCCTGCGCGGCGGCACGAACATCCTCGACACCGCCATCACCGAGACCAAGGCCACCGGCGGCACGGTCCTGGCCGGCGACAAGGCGTTCCTGCTCCACGACACCTGGGGCTTCCCGATCGACCTCACCCTGGAGATGGCCGCCGAACAGGGCCTCTCCGTGGACCAGGACGGCTTCCGCCGCCTGATGCAGCAGCAGCGGGACCAGGCCAAGGCCGACGCCAAGGCCAAGAAGACCGGCCACGCGGACATGTCCGCCTACCGGGAGATCGCCGACGGCTCCGGCGGCACCGAGTTCACCGGCTACGCCACCACCCAGGGCGAGTCCACCATCGTCGGCCTCCTGGTCAACGGCGTCTCCTCGCCCGCCGCCTCCGAGGGCGACGAGGTCGAGGTCGTCCTGGACCGCACGCCCTTCTACGCCGAGGGCGGCGGCCAGCTCGCCGACCAGGGCCGGATCAAGCTCGACTCCGGCGCCGTCATCGAGATCCGCGACGTGCAGCAGCCGGTCCCGGGCGTGTCCGTGCACAAGGGTTCCGTCCAGGTCGGCGAGGTCACGGTCGGCGCGTCCGCCTACGCCGCCATCGACATCAACCGCCGCCGGGCCATCGCCCGCGCCCACTCGGCCACGCACCTGACGCACCAGGCGCTGCGCGACGCCCTCGGCCCGACCGCCGCCCAGGCCGGTTCCGAGAACTCGCCCGGCCGGTTCCGCTTCGACTTCGGTTCGCCGAACGCCGTGCCCGGCACGGTCCTCACCGACGTCGAGCAGAAGATCAACGACGTGCTCTCCCGCGAGCTCGACGTGACCGCCGAGATCATGAGCATCGACGAGGCGAAGAAGCAGGGCGCCATCGCCGAGTTCGGCGAGAAGTACGGCGAGCGCGTGCGCGTCGTCACCATCGGCGACTTCTCCAAGGAGCTGTGCGGCGGCACCCACGTCGGCAACACCGCCCAGCTGGGTCTGGTGAAGCTGCTCGGCGAGTCCTCCATCGGCTCGGGCGTGCGCCGCGTCGAAGCCCTCGTCGGTGTGGACGCGTACAACTTCCTCGCCAAGGAGCACACGGTCGTCGCCCAGCTCCAGGAGCTGGTCAAGGGCCGGCCGGAGGAGCTCCCGGAGAAGATCGCCTCCATGCTCGGCAAGCTGAAGGACGCCGAGAAGGAGATCGAGAAGTTCCGCGCGGAGAAGGTCCTCCAGGCCGCCGCCGGTCTCGCTTCCGGCGCCCAGGACGTACGGGGCGTCGCGGTCGTCACCGGCCAGGTGCCGGACGGCACCGGCGCCGACGACCTGCGCAAGCTGGTCCTCGACGTCCGCGGCCGGCTCGGTCAGGTGGCGGGGCAGGGCGACCGCCCGGTCGTCGTGGCCCTGTTCACCGTGGCGGCCGGCCGCCCGCTGAGCGTCATCGCCACCAACGAGGCCGCCCGCGAGCGCGGCCTCAAGGCCGGCGACCTGGTCCGTGCCGCCGCCAAGACCCTCGGCGGAGGCGGCGGCGGCAAGCCCGACGTCGCTCAGGGCGGCGGCCAGAACCCGGCCGCCATCGGCGAAGCCATCACGGCCGTCGAACGCCTCGTGGGCGAGACCGCCTGATGACGCTGCGCCGCGGCCGCCGGCTCGCCATCGATGTCGGGGACGCCCGGATCGGGGTCGCCTCGTGCGACCCCGACGGGGTGCTGGCCACACCGGTGGAGACCGTCCCGGGCCGGGACATCCCCTTCGCCCACCGGCGGCTGCGGCAGCTCGTCGCGGAATACGAGCCCATCGAGGTGGTGGTCGGCCTGCCGCGTTCGCTCAGCGGACGCGAGGGGCCGGCCGCGGCCAAGTGCCGCGCCTTCGCCACGGAACTCGCCAAGGGGATCAAACCCGTGACGGTGCGTCTGGTGGACGAGCGGATGACGACGGTCACCGCGGCCCAGGGCCTGCGGGCCGCGGGACGCAACGCGAAGAAGGGCCGGTCGGTCATCGACCAGGCCGCAGCCGTGATCATCCTGCAGAACGCTTTGGAGACCGAACGGGTATCAGGTAATCCTCCTGGCGAGTGCGTCGAAGTGGTTGTCTGATCGCGATGCGGTAACGTTCCGCGCGATGTGACGGCATTCGAACAGCCGTCGCCCACCAGAAGAGGCGGAACCGGGTGTCGCGGCAGATGGCGTCGCGGCCTTCGTCTCGCGGCTCTAGGGGATCGATGACTGAATATGGCCGGGGCCCTGGTCCCGAACCGTGGCATCCCGAGGACCCTCAGTTCGGGGACCGGGGATGGTCCGGGCACGAGGCCCAGCAGGGCCGGACGCCTTACGTCGATGGCCAGCAGCAGTATCCGCAGGAGCCGCAGTACGACCAGCAGCACCCGCAATACCAGCAGCACCCGCAGTACCAGGAGTATGCGCAGGACCAGCACCAGCAGTACCCGCAGCAGTACCCGCAGGACCCGCAGCAGCAGTACGCGCAGCAGGTCCCGCAGGGCTACGCGCAGCAGGAGACGTACGGCGGCGGCCAGGTCTGGGACACCGGGGTGAACCAGGTCCAGGCCCAGGCGCAGCCCTACGTGGAAGCGCATCCCGGTCAGGACTACCCCGGTCAGGGGTACTCCGGGCAGGTCCACTCCGGGCAGGGCCACTCCGGTCAGGGCCACTCCGGTCAGGAACGTGCGGGCGTGGCACAGGCCCCGGAGCCGTACCTCGACGTGGCCGGGGTCGCCGACCCCTACGCGGGCGCGGACCCGTACGCGCAGCAGCCCCTGGGGGGATACCCCGGCGAGGCACCCGACCTGTACGGCACCTCCGAGGCCTTCCCGCCGCCGCGCCCCCCGGGCCGGCGGCACCTGGAGACCGAGGAGCCGGCGGCCGAGGAGGAAGCCGAGGACTCGTTCCTGGGCGGCGGCCACGACGACGGCGACGATGACGACGACGGCCCCGACGGGCGCCGCCCGGGCCGTTCCGGCGGCAAGCCGAAGAAGCGCAGCGGCATGGCCTGCCTCATCGCTGCCGTGGTCATCGTCGGTGTGGTCGGCGGTGGCGGCTACTACGGCTACACCTACCTGAAGGCCAAGTTCGGCGCGGCCGAGGACTTCGCGGGATCCGGAACCGACGAGGCCGTCGACGTGGAGATCCCCAAGGGCGCGGGCCTGGGCCAGATGGGCCGCATCCTCAAGGAGGCGGGCGTGGTCGCGAGCGCCCAGGCCTTCGTGGACGCGGCCAACACCAACCCCAAGGGCAAGTCGATCCAGCCCGGCGTCTATCCCCTCAAGAAGAAGATGTCGGCCGCCTCGGTGGTCGAGGTCATGACCGACCCGTCCAAGCTCCACGTGCTCACCATCGCCGAGGGCATGCGCAACAGCACGGTCTACGAGGCGATCGACCGCAAGCTCGGCAAACCGGCGGGCACCACCAAGGACACCGCCCTGCGCGAGGCCAAGAACCTCGGCCTGCCGGCGTGGGCGAACAACGATCCGAAGATCATGGACCCGCTCGAGGGCTTCCTGTACCCGATGCGCTACGACCTGACCAAGGACAGCACCCCCGAGTCCCTGCTCAAGCAGATGGTCAAGAACGCCACCGACAAGTACACGGAGCTGGGGGTCGAGGGCAAGGCCAAGGAGCTGGGCCTGGAGAACCCGCTCCAGGTGATCACGGTCGCCAGCCTCGTCAACGCCGAGGGCAAGAACCACGACGACTTCCGGAAGATGGCGGAGGTGGTCTACAACCGCCTCAAGAAGACCAACGACGTCACGAACCGGAAGATCGAGTTCGACTCGACGTACAACTACGTCAAGAACCAGAGCGAGATCAACTTCAACCTCAAGGAAGCCAAGGCCTTCGTCAACCCCTACAACACGCACAACGTCGCGGGACTGCCCCCCGGTCCGATCAACAACCCCGGCCTGGACGCCCTCACCGCTACGCTCAACCCGGACCACGGCGGCTGGATGTTCTTCGTGTCGGTCGACGGCGACAAGACGACCTTCACCAAGACATACGACGAGCACCTGAAGCTCGTCGCCGAGTTCCAGGAACGGCAGAAGCAGAAGAACGGCGGGTAGCAGGACATGTCACGGATACGGGCCGCGGTGCTGGGTTCGCCCATCGAGCACTCCCTCTCACCGGTGCTGCACCGCGCCGCGTACCAGGAGCTCGGCCTCGACGACTGGTCGTACGACCGCTTCGAGATCGACGAGGCCGCGCTCCCCGGCTTCCTCGCCGGCCTCGGCCCCGAGTGGGCCGGGCTGTCGCTGACCATGCCGCTGAAACGGGCGGTCATCCCGCTGCTCGACGGCATCAGCGACACGGCCGCCTCCGTCGAGGCGGTCAACACGGTCGTCCTCACCGAGGACGGCCGGCGGATCGGGGACAACACCGACATCCCGGGACTGCTCTCCGCCCTGGACGAGCGGGGCGTGCGGAAGGTGGAGTCCGCCGCCGTCCTCGGCGCGGGCGCCACCGCCTCCTCGGCGCTCGCCGCGCTCGCACGGATCTGTTCCGGCGAGGTGACCGCGTACGTACGTTCCGCCGCGCGGGCCGCCGAGATGCGCGAGTGGGGCGAGCGGCTCGGCGTCGACGTCCGCACGGCCGACTGGTCGCGGGCGGCCGAGGCACTGGCCGCGCCGCTGGTCATCGCGACCACCCCGGCCGGTGCCACGGACGAGCTGGCCGCCGCCGTGCCCGCCGGGCCCGGCACGCTCTTCGACGTCCTCTACGACCCGTGGCCGACCGCCCTCGCGGCCGCCTGGACCGGGCGCGGCGGCAAGCTCCTCGGCGGCCTCGACCTCCTGGTCCATCAGGCGGTCCTCCAGGTCGAGCAGATGACCGGCCGTCCCGCCGCGCCCCTGGCGGCCATGCGGGCCGCCGGTGAAGCGGCCCTGCTCGCCCGGCACTGAGCGGGCTCCCGGGCACAGCACCAGATCGAGTTCTCACCGTGCCGACGGGTGCGCCGCCGTCCGACAGCTGGACCGGAGGGCGGCGCAGCGCCCCGGACATGGGAGGATCGGGTGAAGGCGGGTCCGGGCCGCGCAGCCCGATCGCGCCGTCGCTGGATCAGGCGCGAGCATGAGGAGCATCGTTGAGCAGGTTGCGTTGGCTGACCGCCGGGGAATCGCACGGCCCGGCGCTGGTGGCGACGCTGGAGGGGCTTCCCGCCGGCGTTCCGGTCACCACGGCGCTGGTGGCCGACCACCTGGCCCGCCGCCGGCTCGGCTACGGCCGGGGCGCCCGGATGAAGTTCGAGCAGGACCAGGTGACCTTCCTCGGCGGTGTCCGCCACGGTCTGTCCCTCGGTTCCCCGGTGGCCGTGATGGTGGGCAACACCGAGTGGCCGAAGTGGGAGAAGGTCATGTCGGCCGACCCCGTGGACCCCTCGGAGCTGAAGGAGACCGGCCGCAACGCGCCGCTCACCCGGCCCCGTCCCGGCCACGCGGACCTCGCCGGCATGCAGAAGTACGGCTTCGACGAGGCCCGGCCGATCCTGGAGCGCGCCAGCGCCCGTGAGACCGCCGCCCGTGTGGCCCTCGGCGCCGTCGCCCGGTCCTTCCTCAAGGAGGCCGCCGGCATCGAGATCGTCTCCCACGTCGTGGAACTGGCCGCCGCCAAGGCCCCGTACGGCGTCTACCCGACCCCCGCCGACGTCGAGAAGCTCGACGCCGACCCGGTGCGCTGCCTCGACGCCGACGCGTCGAAGGCGATGGTCGCGGAGATCGACCAGGCCCGCAAGGACGGCGACACCCTGGGCGGCGTCGTCGAGGTCCTCGCCTACGGCGTTCCCGTCGGCCTCGGCTCGCACGTGCACTGGGACCGCCGCCTCGACGCGCGCCTCGCGGCCGCGCTCATGGGCATCCAGGCCATCAAGGGCGTGGAGGTCGGCGACGGCTTCGACCTGGCCCGCGTGCCGGGCTCGCAGGCGCACGACGAGATCGTCTCCACCCCCGAGGGCATCAAGCGCACCTCCGGCCGCTCCGGCGGCACGGAGGGCGGTCTGACCACCGGTGAGCTGCTGCGCGTACGGGCCGCCATGAAGCCCATCGCGACCGTGCCGAAGGCCCTCGCGACCGTGGACGTGGCGACCGGGGAGGCGACGGTGGCCCATCACCAGCGCTCCGACGTCTGTGCGGTGCCCGCCGCGGGCATCGTCGCCGAGGCCATGGTCGCCCTGGTGCTGGCCGACGCCCTCGTGGAGAAGTTCGGCGGCGACTCCGTCCCCGAGACCCGCCGCAACGTCCGCTCGTACCTCGACAACCTGCAGATCCGGTGACCGCCGCCCCGTACACCGGCCCCCTGGTCGTCCTCGTCGGTCCCATGGGGTCCGGCAAGTCCACCGTGGGCGAGCTGATCGCGCAGCGGCTCGGCGTCTCCTACCGGGACACCGACGCCGACATCGTCGCGGCCCAGGGCCGGGCGATCTCCGACATCTTCGTGGACGACGGCGAACCGTACTTCCGTGCCCTGGAGCGGGAGGCCGTCGCGGCCGCCGTCGCCGGACACGACGGGGTGCTCGCCCTCGGCGGCGGCGCCGTCCTCGACGAGGGGACGCGCGAGCTGCTGGCCGGGCTGCCCGTCGCCTACCTCTCGATGGACGTCGAGGAAGCCGTCCGGCGCGTGGGCCTCGGCGCCGCGCGCCCGCTGCTCGCCGTCAACCCGCGCCGCCAGTGGCGCGAACTGATGGACGCCCGGCGTCCCCTGTACACCGAAGTCGCGCGCGTCGTGGTGGCCACCGACGACCGCACCCCCGAAGAGGTCGCACAAGCGGTCCTCGACGCTCTGGAGTTGAAGAACGCATGACAGACCAGGTGACGCGGATCCAGGTCGGCGCGAGTGCCGGGCACGACGCGTACGACGTGCTGGTCGGCCGGCAGCTGCTCGGCGAGCTCGGCTCCCTGATCGGCACCAAGGCCCAGCGGGTCGCCGTCATCCACCCCGAGGCGCTCGCCTCGACCGGTGAGGCGCTGCGCGACGACCTCGCCGCCCAGGGCTACGAGGCCGTCGCCATCCAGGTGCCGAACGCCGAAGAGGCCAAGACGATCGAGGTGGCGGCGTACTGCTGGAAGGCCCTGGGGCAGTCCGGCTTCACCCGCACCGATGTCGTCGTCGGCGTCGGCGGGGGAGCCACCACCGACCTCGCGGGCTTCGTCGCGGCCTCCTGGCTGCGCGGCGTGCGCTGGATCGCCGTGCCGACCACCATCCTCGCGATGGTGGACGCGGCCGTCGGCGGCAAGACCGGCATCAACACCGCCGAGGGCAAGAACCTCGTCGGCGCCTTCCACCCGCCCGCCGGCGTGCTCTGCGACCTGGCGGCGCTGGAGTCGCTGCCCGTCAACGATTACGTCAGCGGCCTCGCCGAGATCATCAAGGCGGGATTCATCTCCGACCCGGTGATCCTCGACCTGATCGAGGCGGACCCGGCGGCGGCCCGCACCCCCGCCGGCCCGCACACCGCCGAGCTGATCTGCCGCTCCATCCAGGTCAAGGCGGACGTGGTCTCCGGCGACCTCAAGGAGTCGGGGCTGCGGGAGATCCTGAACTACGGGCACACCCTCGCGCACGCCATCGAGAAGAACGAGCGCTACAAGTGGCGCCACGGAGCGGCCGTCTCGGTGGGCCTGGTCTTCGCGGCCGAGCTCGGCCGGCTGGCGGGCCGCCTCGACGACGCGACGGCGGACCGGCACAAGGAGGTGCTCGCCTCGGTGGGCCTTCCGCTGACCTATCGTGGCGACCAGTGGCCCAAGCTGCTGGAGACCATGAAGCTCGACAAGAAGTCCCGCGGCGACCTGCTGCGCTTCGTCGTCCTGGACGGACTGGCCAAGCCGACCGTCCTGGAGGGCCCGGACCCGGCCGTCCTCGTGGCGGCGTTCGGTGAAGTAACGGCCTGAGCCGGGCCTCCGCGTGACCGCGTGACCCGACGGACCTCCGGGGTCATATAACGTTCTCGCATCAGTCGTGGCGGAACGGGACGGGGTTGGCAGGGATGCAGCACGCAGTGGGGGGCGGCAGCTGGGAGCCGTCGGGGAGTCATCACCCGGCGGCGCCCCCGCAGCCGCCGATACCCCCGGCGCAGGGCTGGCCGGTGTCGCCCCTACAGGCGTCGGCTCCGGTACCCGCCCCGGAGGCCGCCGCGGGAGCTCCCGGGGTGCCGGACGGGTCCACCGGGCACATCCCGCTGCCGCCTGCCGTCGCGGGCACGGGCGGGGCCACCCTCGCGGTGCTGCTCATCGGGCCCGCGGGGGCGGGCAAGACCACCGTGGCCCGCCACTGGGCGGCCACCCGCCCCGTCCCCACCGCACACGTCAGCCTGGACGACGTACGGGAATGGGTGTGCTCCGGATTCGCCGACCCGCAGGCCGGCTGGAACGACCACTCAGAGGCCCAGTACCGCCTCGCCCGCCGCACCTGCGGCTTCGCGGCCCGCAACTTCCTGGCCAACGGGATCTCCTGCATCCTCGACGACGCCGTGTTCCCCGACCGCCCGGTCGTCGGCCTCGGCGGCTGGAAGCGCCACGTGGGGCCCGCGCTGCTGCCGGTCGTGCTGCTGCCCGGCCTGGAGATCGTCCTGGAGCGCAACGCCGCCCGCTCCGGCAACCGGCGGCTCTCCGACGAGGAAGTCGCCCGGATCCACGGCCGCATGGCGGGCTGGTACGGCTCGGGACTGCCCATCATCGACAACTCCCACCTGGACATCGAGGGCACCGCCCGCGCCCTGGACGAGACCCTGGCGCGCGTCATCTCCGCTCCGGCCCAATGAGCCGGCGCCCGGCCCGCTGAGCCGGGACCCGGGCCGCCCCGTTCCCCGGCCGCACGCCGCCACCCGACCCCGCCCCGCCCGCGACCTCGTACGGCTGCTCTCACCGGGCCGGATGCGCGGAGCGCTCGTAGGCTCGGAACATGTCAGACGTGTACGCGGCCCGCCGAGGCCTGCTTCGCGACCGCTGTGCGGCCGCCGGGAACGCCGCCGCACTCATCACGCGTCCGGCGAACGTGCGCTACCTCTCCGGGGCGTCGCCGCTGGGCGCCGTCCTGCTGGTCGGTCCGGGCGGCGAGGACATGCTGTTCTGCGCCGGTCAGCCCTCCGGGGAGGCCGACGAAGGACGGCTCGACGAGCACCTTCGGCTCTCCGTACTGGACGTCCCCGGCGCGGACCCCGCCGTCGCGGCCGCCGACCTGGCCGCCTCCGCACGCGCCGATTCCCTCGCCGTCGAGGAACACCACCTCACCGTCGGCCGGCACCGCGCACTGAGCTCCGTGGCGCCCGGACTGCGCCTGGCCGACCTCGGGTCCGCCGTCGAACAGCAGCGCCTCGTCAAGGACGAGGAGGAGATCGCCTGCCTGCGGATCGCCGCCGAGATCGCCGACCAGGCCCTCGGCGAGCTGCTCGAATCGATCCTGGTGGGCCGCACCGAGCGGCACCTCGCCCTGGAGCTGGAGCGCCGCCTCGTGGACCACGGGGCCGACGGCCCGGCCTTCCCGACCTCGGTGGGCACCGGTCCGCACTCCGGCCGCTCCCGGCACCGGCCCTCCGACCGCAGGGTGGAGGAGGGCGACTTCCTCTCGGTGTGCCTGGGCGCCAACTACCGGGGCTACCGGTGCGAGATCGGCCGCACGTTCGTCATCGGCACCACCCCCGCCGACTGGCAGATCGCGCTGTACGACGTGGTCTTCGCCGCCCAGCGGGCCGGCCGCGAGGCCCTGCTGCCGGGGGCCGCGTACCGCGACGTGGATCACGCGGCCCGTTCCGTGCTCGACTCGGCAGGTCACGGCGAGGCCCTCGCCGCGTCGACCGGACACGGAGTCGGCCTCGAAATCGACGAGGACCCGCAGCTTGCACCTACGGCCATGGGTAAACTGGACGCTTGCGTGCCGGTCACCGTCGAACCGGGGGTTCACCTCCCGGGCCGGGGAGGTGTCCGGATCGATGACACGCTCGTCGTACGCCCCGAGGCGGACGGCGGTCCCGAGCTACTCACCATTACGACCAAGGAACTGCTCGCGCTCTAGTCCGCCCCGGCGGCCCGTGCGCGCACCCGTGGTCTTCCAGTGCAGGAGATTCCCAAACCGTGGCTTCCACGAACGACCTCAAGAACGGCATGGTGCTGAAGCTCGACGGGGGCCAGCTCTGGTCCGTCGTCGAGTTCCAGCACGTCAAGCCCGGCAAGGGCCCGGCCTTCGTGCGCACCAAGCTGAAGAGCGTCATGTCCGGCAAGGTCGTCGACAAGACGTTCAACGCCGGCACCAAGGTCGAGACGGCCACCATCGACCGCCGCGACATGCAGTTCTCCTACATGGACGGCGAGTACTTCGTCTTCATGGACATGGAGACCTACGACCAGCTGATGGTCGACAAGAAGGCCGTCGGCGACGCCGCCAACTTCCTGATCGAGGGCTTCACCGCCTCCGTGGCCCGCCACGAGGGCGAGGTGCTCTACGTCGAGCTCCCGGCCGCCGTCGAGCTGGTCATCCAGCACACCGACCCCGGCGTCCAGGGCGACCGCTCCACCGGCGGCACCAAGCCGGCGACGCTGGAGACCGGTCACGAGATCCAGGTCCCGCTCTTCGTCAACACCGGCGAGAAGGTCAAGGTCGACACCCGCACCAGCGACTACCTCGGCCGGGTGAACAGCTAACCGTGGCTGCCCGGAGCAACGCGCGCAAGCGCGCTTTCCAGATCCTCTTCGAGGCCGACCAGCGCGGGGTACCCGTGCGCGAGGTCCTCGCGGACTGGGTCCGCCACTCGCGCTCGGACACCGACCGCCAGCCCGCGGTGAACGAGTTCACCATGGAGCTCGTCGAGGGGTACGCCGACAAGGTGGACCGCATCGACGATCTCATCGCCACCTACGCGGTGGACTGGGACCTCGACCGCATGCCGGTCGTGGACCGCAACATCGTGCGTCTCGGTGCCTACGAGCTGATCTGGGTGGACGGTACCCCGGACGCCGTGGCCATCGACGAGGCCGTCCAGCTGGCCAAGGAGTTCTCCACGGACGAGTCGCCCTCGTTCGTCAACGGGCTGCTCGGCCGCTTCAAGGACCTCAAGCCGAAGCTGCGTCGCAGCGAGAGCTGAACCGGCCGGACGGGAACGAACGGAGGGCCCGCAGCGCTCGAGGCGCTGCGGGCCCACCGTCGTGCGTGCCGGGGGCGCCCCCCCTGCGGGCGCCCCGCCGGGCCGG
>NZ_JBEXOV010000122.1:0-19028 GCF_040611715.1 Streptomyces sp. NPDC006544
CTCGGGGCGCCATAGGCGCGGCGGGACTCCTCGTGGATCTGCCCGATCTCGGCCACCAGCTCGTCCCCCTCGCACGCTGTGACGGCGGCGGCCGGAGACGGGCGGCGAGGTAGGCGTAGTAGCCGGCGCGGGAGACCTTCAGGGCCCGGCACAGCAGCGACACGTTGCAGCCGTCAGGGCGGTCGGGGCCGACCTTCTCCACGTCGACGAACGCGTAGCGTGCGGCTACGACTGCTTCGTCTTGTGGTTCGCGAAGAAGGCGGTCGCTTTCCCCAGCACATCGATGGTCTGCTCCATCTCACGGACCCTGCAGCTCAGGCGGACGAGCTCCTCGCACTCGGCCGTGGTCAACGCTCCCGCCGACCCCTGCTCATGGTCGGTTTTGTCCCGGTTGACCCAGTTCCGCAGCCCCTCGGCGCTGACGCCGATATCCCGGGCGACCTCGGTGACCGTCCTGCCCGACGAGTACACCAGAGCCACCGCGTCGCGCTTGAACTCGGCCCTGTACCGCTAGCTCGTATTGCTCTTCTTGCTCACTACCTGAGACTGCTTCCTCCGGGACTGTCCGTCCCAGTATCAGGCTGTCCAGCTCACAGGGGGAACTTCAGGGTGTCCGCCGGGGGCTCGTGCGCGTCAGCCCAGTGTCGGCTGGGCGATCACGAGGGTCGGTCCTGTGACGTTGTTGCAGTCCGACGCCTGGTAGGTGATTGTCAGTCGGGTGACGCCTGTGACGTCGGCAGTCAGCGTTCTTGGGTCGCCGAGGACCGCCTGCGCAGTCGCCAGCGGCCGCCCATCCCCGATGACGTCCACCGTGATCGGCACACTCGTCTTCGAGTCGTCGGCGATCCCGACTGTGGCGGTGAGCTTCTTCCAGGAGTTGGCGAGGTTGTAGCCCGTCGAATGCTTGTCGCAGGTTCTTCTCACTAGGGCGTCCGGAAAGGACTTCCCTTTCAGCGAGGTCGCTCCACGCGCGAGCGGGAACACGTTCGGGTCGTCGTTGATCGGCTCCAGCAGTGTGAGGGAGGAGCTCTGCGGCCCGCTCGGCGAGGCAGGCAGCGGCGTGTGCGTACCCGGGGCGCCGCCAGGGGTGACGGTGACCGTTGCGGTCGGACCGGCAACGGTCTGGGTCGCCGTGGCGCTGACGGCAGTCGGCGGCCTCACCACGGTCGGCAGGCCGAAGAAGCCCAGGCACAGTCCCACGACCCCTGTCCCTGCCGAGACCAGTCCGGCGATCTCCCCCCGAGTCCAGACATGCCCACGCCGCACTAAGCCGCTTTCCGGTCGGCCCACAGACGGCGGCTCCTGCCCGACGGGTCCACCCGGTTCCTCAACGCTCATTGTCTCCCCCTCCGTCGAAGGCTTGATCGTGCCACCCCCGGCACCCGGCCGGAAGACGCCCGACGGGCCCACCCTCCGTCCCCAGGACAGTCCGAGCCACCTGGACCCACCACCGGTGTTACGCCACACGTGATCGCCGCGGCCTCGCTCGTCACCCCTCCGGCAATCTTCGCCCAGAACGCTCGCTCCACCTCCCGTCGGATCGGGGGCCGCCCCGGCGACCGCATCACCGGACGCCCTGTCAGCCATGCGGCCCATCCCGCTGGCCGACCCATCCAACGCCTTCAGGCTCAAGGTGTTGTGACGATCAGTTGAACCCACCGTCTCTATCGAACCTGGAAGGTTCACTTCTTCCCATGGCAGGAATGACACGGTGCTGGGGTTGTCCGCTCGGCTTCTGCCGCAGCAAGGGCGCTCGGCGGCTTGGTTCCACTCAGCTCCAGCGCGGCGCTCCCGCGCCGGGTGATTGGTAGGGGGCATGCTGTGAGAGGTGAGAGGCGCACGACAGCGGAAATGGGTTCGATCCTCAGGCGGGCTGCTGCTCGCCTCGGCGTGTCTGGCTGTCGGCTTCTGGGCCGTGGTCACGTTCATCAGCGGCAACCTGACCACGTCCGACAAGCTGGGTGTGTTCGGGCTGTTGCTCGCGCTGCTGCCCCTGTCCGGCGCAGCGGCGAAGATGCTCAAGCCGTCGTCCGAGGTAGACCTCGTCCAAACGGCCCGGGAACTCGCTGAAGCGGTGGAGACAAGTGAACTGGCGCAGCGCACCCGGTTGCTGGGCGGCGACAACCAGCCCATCGATGTCGCCTTCACCTTCCGCGCCGCTCCGTCCCGAGTAGCTGTTGGTGCTGCGCCTACTGGCCGTCTCAGCGAGATCAGCGGCTACTACCGCCGCATCCAGCCCCGGCGGCTGCTTATTACCGGAGCCGCAGGGGCAGGCAAAACAGTCCTGGCCGTGGAACTCATGCTGGGCCTGCTCGAGAAGCGGGAAGCAGACGAACCCGTACCGGTTCGCATGGCCCTGGCCGGCTGGGACACCACCCGGCCACTGGACGCATGGATGACCGGCGAGCTAGCAGATACCTACCAGCTGAGCTTGACGACCGCCAGGCGCTTGATCGATCGACGCTGCGTCCTACCGGTGCTGGACGGTCTGGACGAAATGGACGCCGGAGTCGGCGACGACGAACCGTGCCGCGCCGCTGAAGCCTTGGCCGGCCTCAACCGGTACCAGGCCGGCCGTCAAATGGCGCCCGTAGTGGTGACCTGCCGGGCCACCACCTACGACGCGCTGGCGGCGAGGATCCGTCTCCTTGACGCAGCCTGCATCGACGTATCATCCGTAACCGCCGGGCAGGCCCAGAACTTCGTTACCGCCCGGGTCTTCACACCCGACGATTGGCAGCCGGTCATCGACGACGCGCGTCGGCACCCGCAGGGAGCAGCCGCCCACGTGCTGTCCACCCCGTGGCTGCTGACCCTGGCGGTGACCGTCTACCAGGCTGAAGGTGACCCCCGCGAGCTGCTCGGCTTCACCGGCCCTGCGGCGTTGCGCAGCCACCTCCTTGACCGCTTCGTGCCCGCCGCCATCGAACTCCACAAGCGCGCAGGAAATCGCACCTACCGACCAGAGGAGGTCGGGCGCTGGCTCGGGCTCCTCGCCCGCTACCTGACCGACAACGCCCGTGAACGCCGCACCAAGAGTGGCCACCTGCTGTCCAGCACCGACCTGGTCTTGCATCGGATCTGGCCACTCGCTGGCAAGCGAGCCCGCGCAGTAGACATCGCAATCAGCAGTATCCCCGGACTGGTCATTCTTTCCTGGCTAGTACCCGTCTCTATCGATGAGCACGCCCAGATCCCCGCAAGCATGGTCCTGGCGCTGCTGACCATCGGCTGGATCTGTATCGCGGCCAGGATTGCCTGGCCCGCCCCCAAGAGCATCTCCCCCGGCCGGCTCCGCACTCCTGAGGGACGGCGCGCCGTCGCCGGACCGGTAGCCTTCGGCGTCTCCCTGGCGCTCGCCGTTTCCCTGGCCACCGTCCTGCCGAATCTCGGACCCGACTACTCGCTCGCCTATGGCACTGTCAGCGCCATGACCCTGCTCTTCCCGATCGGGCTGGTCGGAGGCTTCGCTTTCGGGCTTCGGCGCAACCTGGAGACCACGGCATCCAGCAGAGGCCCGAACGCCCTCGTCCGGGCAGATCTGCGCTCTGGAGTGCTGGTCGGCTTCAGCGCCGCGGCCGCTTCCACCCTCCCCTTGGTGATCAACAACAGCGTTACCTATCACGAGTCGCCGCTGTCCCTGTCCACCCTTGGCGTCGCTGTCATCCTGACGGTGATCTCCGGCAGCGTCTTGGCCGTACTCTGCGGGCTCATCTGGGCCGGAGCCTGGCGTCGCTACTTCTCCACGTTGCTCTGCACACGCGGACGCCTGCCGTGGCGCCTGGGACGCTTCCTCGCCTGGGCTTCCGACGCCGGCCTGCTCCGGATCGCCGGGAACGCGTACCAGTTCAGGCACCATGAACTCCAGGACCATCTCGCAGATGCTACGGCCCGCGCCGCTGGGCTAGCGGCAGGCGGAGCACCCCGCAGCCGCGCATGATATATCGACGGCAAAGCTGCTCCTTCCGGCCAGCGCGTCATCCCCGTGACACCTCCCGCAGCGCGCCGCACGGGCACAATCGATACCCCTCGTGGACACCCTTGCTAAGTGGGCCAGCCTCGCGGCGACCGTGGTGACGGTGCTCGCCGCCCTCGCAGAACTGGGCGTCGGCTGGGTCTGAGGCCGGCTTTTGTGGGGCTGCCGGGCCAGCGTTGCGAGTTCCCGGACCGCGATGGTTCCGGGAACTCACGCGTTGGGCTCCGTCGCCATCCCCAGGCACGGGACGGCCGGGATCATTCCCGCTTATCAGCCCTGGCCGCGTACCTGGCCTGGACGTGGTGGAGCAGGGAGCGGGTGTGCTGGGTCAGAGGCCGGTGCTGACTCTCATCAATCACCAGAGCCATCAGAACATGGTCCGGGCCGCCTCTTACAGCGTCGCGGACCGCTGAGACACGGAGGTTGGGCCAGTAGCGGCCGTGCGCGAACCCTGAGGCGGCGCGCCACACCGTGGTGACCTTGCGGGGCTGGAGCCCGGCGCGTTCGGCGGCGTCCTCTATCAGCTTCCCGGCTTCCGGCTTGGCCAGCTTGTCGCGGATGCCCAAGCTCCCGGCGAGGGCGCGATTTCCTGGACCGCTCACGGCCCGTTCTGCCACCGGTGCCCGGTGTGTGGTCGGTTTCTTCCTCGTGCTGGGCCCGGTTGCGTATGTCCTCACGCCACAGACGCAAGGTCCGGCGTCGGCGCTCGGTGCGATCAGGGCCGTCCAGGAGCCAGGCGGCCGTAGCGAAGTTCTCCAGCGCACCGCGCATCAACGTCCATGGGCTCGTCGGGTCCATCGGCGTCCCGTACGAGCCTGCGCAACGCGTCCGCGTGGGCGACCCCCGCGGTGAAGGAGTTCCGGATCAGCGTCGAGGCGCCGTACTGCCCCAGGGGCGCGTCGTCGGCAGCCAGACTGCTGGAGGGGGTCGGCGTTCGCGCGGGCGGAGGTTTCCCAGGCCACGGCCCGGCGGGAGAACGCGTCGCGGATCGCGGACAGCCACAACGGGCCCTCCAGTGTCGCGATCATGGTCAGGTCGGTGATCCACAGCCGGTTCGGCGCGGGTGCGGTGAAGTCGCGCTCGACCAGGTCAGGGGCCAGTTCGGCGTCCGGGTCGCGGCGGGTGAAGCCCTTGCCCCGGCGGGGACTGATCCCGGCGAGGCCCGCCTGGCGCATGAGCCGTTCGACGCGCTTGCGGCCGACGTTGACGTCCTCGCGCTTGAGGACGGCGTGCACGCGCGGGGATCCGTAGATCCCGCCGGACTCGTCGTGGACCTTGCGGATCCGGTCCGTCAGCTCGACGTCCCGGCGGCGGCGCTCGCACGGCTCGGACTCGGCCCGGCGCCACCGGTAGTAGGTGGAGGAGGGAATGTTCAGTTCCCGGAGTACGTGTTCGACCCCAGGTGCGGGTGCGCATCGAGGAGCGCCGTCACCTGGGCCGGGTCGGGTCGAGCTGGGCCGCGAAAAAAGCCGAGGCCGTCCGCAGGACCTCGTTCGCCCGCTTGAGCTGGACATTCTCCTTCCGCAGAGCCGTCAGTTCCTCGCGCTCGGCGGTCGTGAGGAGATCGCCTCGATCGCCGGCGTCGGCCTCGGCCTGCCGGATCCAGTTCCGCAGGGCCTCGTGGTGCACACCGAGTTCCTCTGCCATACGACGGATCACCGGCTTCGGCTCCGTGGTCCGATACATCCGGGCCGCACGCTCACGCAACTCCAACGGATATTTCCTCGGTGCAGACGTCGTCTGGACTCCTCTCATGAGACCCATCTGACCCCCTGTCACCACATCCCGCATCTCGGGGGAACCTCAGGCTGGAGCACATGCGCCGCATTGGCGAGGAGGGTCGCCGGGGGTGAATCACGGCGTTCACCCCCTCGCCCGGCCTCGCTGAGACATGATGTCCCGGCGGGGCCACGCCCATCCTGGGCGGATGGTCCGTGTGCCGGGCGCGGCGGAAGCCGTTCGTCCTCCTCGCTACGATCCGGCAGTCGCATTGATGCTTTCTGTAACCGAGGAGTCTGCAGTGGCCTACGGCCAGCCGCCGCCCTATCCGTATACACCCCCTCCAGCCCCGATAATCCCCTGGTGGCAGACCTCGGGAGCCCGTCTCGCGTCCATTGGTGCGGCGGCCGTCAGCATGGCGCTCGTCGAGGCGCTGGGCATTCTCCTCATGTTCGCGTCCATAGCCATGATCTGGATTAGCACGGGCGGGTTGAGGCATCCGTGGAAGGTGTGGCAGCGGATCGCCGCAACGGTCGGCACCCTGCTGCTCTGCCTGATCGTGGCGGGCATCGCGCACCCGGTGGAGAAGAACGACGACACGAAGGCTGCGGCTACGCCGGCGGCGGCCGCCACGTCGAAAGCACCGGAGACGCCCGCACCGGCGGCTGTGCCGCGGCTGTCGGACTACACAGGCAAGGCCCTGAGCGAGGCACGGAAGGGCGCCGAGGCGGCGCAGTACACGGTTGGCAACCGCGATGCCTCGAGCGAGTCCCGCGGGGTCGTCCTGGCGGGGAACTGGACTGTGTGTTTCCAGAAGGTCTCCGACCTGGCCGACGGGAAGAAGGGCGTGGACTTCTCCGTGGTCAAGGAGGGCGAGCCCTGTCCGAAGGAGGACGGTGGTGCGCTGCCGTGGCCGGTGATGCCGGATGTGGTGGGCGCCACCTACAACAAGGCGGTGGCGGATCTCAAGGCAGCGGGTGTGCCTCTGGAGCGGGTGAAGCTGGAGGACGTCTACCTGGACACGGACACACCCACTGAGGATCAGGCCGCGAAGGACGGCGAGGAGTGGCACGTCTGCTTCCAAGACCCGGGCAAGGACGGCAAGGTCACGTCGACCACGACAGTCCGTCTGGACCTGGGCAAGTGGAGCGACGCGTCCCTGGTGAAGAACTGTCCGGCTGCCAAGGGCACCACGTACCAGATCCCGGCGAACGATCCCGACTACAAGCGCCCCGGGACCTCGACGGGAGATGACGACTCGTCGAACTCGGGCGGGTCGACGGGCGGCGCTGCGAAGACCGTGCACCCAGGGGCGTTCTGCTCGCCGACCGGAGCGGTCGGCACAGCGAACGGGAAGACGTACACCTGCAAGGGGCCCGGTCAGAACCGCTGGCGCCAGTAACCTGCGCCCTCTCGAAGCCCCTCCGCCGCCCGGCCGGAGGGGCCCTCTTAAAGAGCGTTTTTTCCTGGCAGGGGTGTTTGGTATCGCCGGGTTGCTTGAGGAGTTCTGCCGGTGCGGGGGCCCTGGTCTGGGCAGTCGATGTCAGCGTCAGGTGAGAGGATCACGCGATGCCTCTGCCTCAGCCCGATGATCTGACCTCGCTGGTCCTGCGTACCGACTTCGGTGACGATGGGGCTTGGGACGCGGTTCGAGCCGCATTCGACGCGGCTGGCGAGTACACCCATGCCACGTATGTCAGCGAGCATCGCTTTGCCGGCGTGGGGGTCCAGGCCTTGATGGCTGAAGAGGCTGCTGCGGACGAAGACGAGCAGATCGTTTACATGTTTCTGGCGGACGCAGCCACGATGAAGGATCCGGGTCACCCGCTCCTGGCCGTGGACCTCTCGGACGAACCTGGGCGGACGTTCAGGGTGCCCGCTCGGTGGTTTCCTGACATCTCGGCCAACCTCAGCATCGCCAACATGGACTTTGCGGAGTTCGCCGACGCCGCTGATGATTCAGGGACATTCCGCGGCTTTGACCAGGGCTGACGCTTCTGGTTGCGGCCCGTTTGGGCGCTATGTACCGCGCCAGTTCAGCGTGGCTTCTCGGGTGAGGCGGCGGCATCAGGTCGATCGTCGCGAGGCGGATCATTGCTTCGGAGCGGGTGGGCAGGGCTTCGTAGTCGCGGGCCAGGCGTCGATGGTGCATCAGTTACTCCACTTTCCGGCTTGAGTTGGCCCCAGGGGTGGGGGCGTACGGGAGCGTTCGGGGGTTGTGCCGGTCTCATCTGGCCCCACCGGATGGCGGGTGGTGGGACGGTCGTGGTGGGCCACCGCGTGGGGGCGATGCCGGATGGAGTTGTCGAGGGAAGAGCTGTTCCTGCGGATCCGTCGTGACTCGTGGCAGGAGGCCTGTCGATGCGGGCTTTGGCCCGCAAGTACGGTGTTCACCGCCGGTGGGTACGTGAGGCTCTGGTGTCACCGGTGCCCAGGCCTCGGAAGAGGCCGGTACGGTCGTCGCCCCGGTTGGAGCCGTTCAAGAAGACGATCGACGAGTGGCTCCTTGGAGATCTGGAGACACCGCCGAAGCAGCGACACACCGTTCAGCGGATCCTGACGCGGCTGCGGCAGGAGTGCGGGGCCGATATCGCCTACACGACTGTGTGGGACTACGTCTCCCGTCGGCGCCGGGAGATCGCCGAGTCAGCCGGCGCGGCGCCGACGGCAGGGTTCGTGATCCGCCACAACCGTCCGGGCATGGACGCTGAGGTTGACTTCGGCGAGGCATGGGTCGATCTGGCCCGCGAGCGCACGAAGTGCTTCGTGTTCGCCCTCCGTCTCACCTACTCGGGCAAGGCGGTTCACCGCATCACGACTTCCTGTGGGCAGGAAGCCTTCTTGGACGGCCACGTTCACGCCTTTCGAACCTTGGGTGGGATTCCAGGCGGTCAGATCCGCGACGACAACCTCTCTCCGGCGGTCTCCCGGGTGATCCACAAGAGCCGGTCGAGGGAGGAACATCCCAGGTGGGAAGAGTTCAGGCGGCATTTTGTCCATGTTCCCGTGGGTTCCCGCTGCCTCCCGACTGCGTCGGCGACCTCGATGGCTGCTTGATCTGGGGCTTCCGGTCTCCTGGACACGATCGGGTGATTGCTGCTCGTTTCTCAGAAATCCTGAAGTCTTCTCGGCTGTCATGGCGGAGTCGTTGGATAGCTGAAGAGGAGGAACGGGATGGCACTGGCCGTTGTGCGCGATCTGCGGCCGGAGCTCCGGCTGGAGACTTCCGAGGAGGTCGCTGCCTTCGAGCAGGATCTGCTGGCGGCGAGCGGGTGGAGACGTCCAGCGCGATCTCGTGGAGGTAGTTGAGAGCTGACCGTTGACCGCCGGTGGCGGGTCCTGGTCAGTCTCCGTTGAATACCACGTAGCGATGCGAGAGCCGTTCGACGGTCCGGGCCAGGGCGAGCACTTCTTCGGCTGCCTCCGCGACGGCGGCCGGTGCGCTCGTGCCGAGCTGGGTGAGTTCGGGGATCACCAGCCGCATCTGGGAGCGGTTGAAGACGGTGTCGTCGTACTTGTCGACGTAGCCGATTCCGGGCAAGCCGTCATTCGCCGCGTGCTGGCAAAGTGCGTCGAGTGCCGGGTGACAGCAGGTTGCCTCGATGGTCCCGGTGTAGCTTCGAATGATCACGCTCATCCCCATCAGGTCAACCTATCGGGGACTGTGAGAGCAAACCTGATGTTTTGTGCTGGCCCACCCGCTGACGATGTCCCTGGAACCTGGCATGATGTGCACCATGACGCAGACCCGAAAGGCCGATGGCGCGTAGGCCGCCCGGCGCCATCCGCTCTCAGCGGTGGCCAGCCCGCAGCGATGCTCGTCCCATCCGCCAGATTCCCGGCATTTCCCGCCGAACCCGGTCGGCCATCCACCGGATCGAAGCGCAGCATCTCGGGCGCGGTGCCGTCGCCGAGGCCCTGCACCGATACGAGCGCTTCCTCCACCAACCCGGCCGATACCTCTATTTGGCTTGGGACGACTGCCCCTGCTGCGACCCGACGGACGCTCGGGACATCCTCGAAGACGCGCTCCGTCGACTGCCGTCTGCAGCCCGGGCGGGGCTCCGCAGGATCGTCGCCCGGCTGGACGAGGAGTTCCTCCGTCGAACCCTGCCCGATCCTTGGGCCGCGTCTGTCAGTTCATGGCATGCGGCAGCATGGTGGCGGCAGAGAATCCGGGAGATATGACCGCTGACCTTCTGCCGGGCGGCGTTCTTCTCAACCACGATGAGACGGACATCATCGAGCGGGCGCTCTTCATCGCCATCCATCACCGACGCCCACCTGCGGACGCTGACCCTTCGGTGGACACGTGCCGAGACCTCTTCCATGAGCTTCGTCGCGTCAGGGCGACGGAACAGCTTCCGGCCCCCGATCCTCACCGACCCGCCGCCGACGGAGTCCGACTGCGGCGCGGGCTGGTGAACCGCGTCCTGATCTCGGGGACTGCCTGGTCCACCGCCCGGTCGGTCCTACTCTTGGCCTGCTTCGACGACACCTTGTGCGAGCACGACTTCCAGACCATCGTGGGCTGGCCGCGGAGCGACTTCCACGCCCTCGCGGGCGAGTACGAGGTCACGGACGCCGAGAGCCTGCGGGCCGAGCTGTTCCGGGCCCGCGCGTTGGAGGACGGTGTCCGACACCGCAAGCTGCTGACCTTCGCACTCGACCACATGGGCATGGAGCCGAACCGCAGGGATGTGGAAGCGGTGGAGCGAAGCCTTTCCGCTCTGGCCAGCACTTGCGATGCGGCCGTCCTGACCGCTTTGCTCGCCAGAACTCGGGCCAGGGCCGTGGGAGTCGGACGACGATCCAGGGGCGCGGAGGCTGGTCGCCGCGGCCGACGGGCCGCCTGGTGAAAGCTGTTCGTCTGTCGGCGTACACGTGAACGTCCCCAGCCTCGTACGAAGGAAAAGGGACAGTTGCTGATGCGGTGAGACCTGCTGCTCGGCAATCTGCTGCTTGGTCGATTCGGGCGGCGGAGGGGCTGGCAGTGGTCTTGGATCCGCAGCGTTGGCTGGATCTCCGGCGATTTCGTGGCTCGCTGGAGTCCGGGGCGATGAGCCTGTCGGAGATCGCCAGGGAGACTGGCCTGGACCGTAAGACGGTCCGTCAGTACCTGTCGGCACCGGGTCCGGCGACGCCTCCGCGGCGGTCACCGAGTGGGGTGAGTCAAAACAACTCCCCACTGCAGGTCAGAGAACCGCAGCCCCGCTACTCACCGGGCATCTGGTGACATCACCTCCGAGCCTGTGCGCCTCGGAGGTTTCACGTCCTGGTGGCCGTTGGGCGGAAGGTAGCCGGCAGCCTTCCTGGCCGCGCGTCGTTTTCATGTCCGTCCAGGACCTGCCAAGGGCGCTGGTTTGTGGGTGTGATTCCATCGCCACCTGTCAGAGATCCAGATGCTGTTGGGGGATGCGTCATGGTGGGAACTATGTCCGGGCACAGGGGCGCACGCGTAGCAGCCGTGGGGGCCATGGCAGGGTTGGCGTTTGTTGCCGCCGGGTGCTCGCCGACGACGGAGAAAGCCGCGCCGGCTTCCGGTACTACGACCGCTTCCGCGGTACCCCTGGTGATCACTCCAGAAGAAGCCGACAAGGTCCTCGAGGAGCAGCTGCGCAAAGCGACCGTCGCGACCGACGAGGCCGGGTTGGCGGCGGTGGAGACCGGCCTGTTGCTGGAGGAGAGCCGTACGGCGCAGCGCCTGAGCCGGTCGCCGGATGCCCTTGTCATGCGACGGGCCATGGCCCGGCCGGAGTATCTGATCCCGTCGGAGCGGGATCAGCCAGGCTACCCGCGGTCGTTCGTGGTGCTCTACCGGTCAGAGGAGAAGAAGCAGACGGAGAGGACCGAGC
Source organism: Streptomyces sp. NPDC006544 (assembly GCF_040611715.1). Lineage (NCBI taxonomy): Bacteria > Bacillati > Actinomycetota > Actinomycetes > Kitasatosporales > Streptomycetaceae > Streptomyces > Streptomyces sp. NPDC006544. The sequence goes on from NZ_JBEXOV010000122.1 coordinate 11,551, forward strand.
GGACGGCTGGGTTGTACTACTTCCTACAGGCGGAGGCGGGCTGCCCGTGGAAGGCCGCTGCCAAGACCTGGGCCATCGACAAACCGGCCGTGGACTTTCAGTCGGGTGAGTTCGACGACCACTTCTACGGGAATTTTCACTTCGAGGTGCGGGACAAGCCCATCGCCGCCGTTGTACGGGATGCGTCCGGTGCCGTGGCGCTGTCGCCGACCGCGGCCGAGGACCGGAGCGTATGCGGCCGGTTCGCGCAGTACCTGAGTTTCACGGCTCCGGATGGGAAACCGGAGAGCGAGCATTTCGTGCCGGGCAAACTCACCGGCGAGGTCGTCGCGTACTACAACAGCGAGGAAGGCAAGTCCTACGACGGCCGCGTCACTCGGAGCTACGCCTTCGAGTCTGCGGGGACCGAACTGCCGGTCCTTCGGCTAGCGGACGGAAAGTCCCTGGTCACCTGCTCCCTCGTACGTAAGGACCACTGGGAGGGTACGAAGGGGGCATGGATCTTCAGCCACGGAAACAAGGACACGAGCAACGAGACCAAGAACCGCCTGATGGGCGGCGGCAACAGGAAGTGGCTGAGCACCGACGTACGAAACAGCGTCACCGCGACGATCGAAGTTCCCGCGCAAGGCCCCGCGGACGTGGTCGCCTGCAACTGCCTCAACCCACCGGTGCTCTCCGCGGAGGGAACCCCCGACGAGTAGCGAACAAGGTGGGCAGCTGTCGAACCGGGCCTCGAGAGCGGCCCTCGTGAAACGGCTTGGCACAGACGCGGTGCACGACGGTCGGCATCGAACGGCGGCCGGCACCGCCGGACCTCACCAAGGCCCTGGCCGAGAAGCAGATCGCCGCCCTGTGGCGCCTGGACCTCGACCTGCGGGAGAAGACGCTCTGCAGAATGCTCTACGAGTCGGCCGCGCGGGCCGACGAGGTGCTGTGCCTGAACGTGGAAGACCTGGACTTGCAGGACAAGTGCGGCAGGATCACCGCCAAAGGCGGGGCGACGGAGTGGATTCACTGGCAGTCCGACACCGCCCAGCTCCTGCCCCGACTGATCGCCCGCCGCACCCGCGGCCCGCTGCTCCTCACCGACCGCAAGGCCCAGTCGGAACGCCGACGCTCGACGGGTGCCCGGAGACCGGCCGCGCCCGGCTCTCCTACCGCCGGGCCGAGGAGATCTTCGAGGAGAACACGCGGCTGGTGGCCAACCCGCTCGCCTCACCGAAGGACATCAAGGACCTGGATGGCTGGCCCCTGCACCGGCGGCGAGCTCGATGACGTCGGGCCAGAAGTTACGGACGCGCCCCAGGTTGGGGGCGAACGCTGCCGCGGCCGGCTCCGGAAGGAGGTCGAGCTGCTGGTCCAGCCAGATCCGCCAGGGCTCGCACTCGTCCAGCACCGCCTGGTTGTAGGAAAGCATCCAGTTCTCCGGTGGGCGCTTTCCATAGCGATGACGCTGTTCGGCGACGAACCGGGGGCCGGCCTGGCGAGGTCCCGGCCGACTGTGTCGCCGAGTACGTAGAGACCGATGGCACGTTCGCGGACCCGGTCGGTCCACTCGGTCTCCTCGCCGGCCGGGCACGGTCCGACGGCGTACACGGCGGCGATGACGAGGTCGAGGTCGAGGTCACGAGGTTCACCGGTCCACGATGAGCGACCCGGATCTGCTCCCGGTCACCGGCGTGGGCGCGCCGCCGCGCGGTCTCGTAGGCCAGGTAGCCGGCGTGCCCGAGGTCGACGGTGTCCTTCAGGAGTTCCTCGACGACGAGGACCCAGTCCCCGTCCCGCGCGGCCACCGGGAAGTTGCCGGCGCAGCTGGCCGCCATCCGGCGGGGCAGGCTCGCCTCCTCTGCCGGCGTCCCGGCCGGGGGCCGGGCGAGGACGTGCGGGAGCAGCAGCCGGGCATCAGCGGGATCCAGTCCTCCTCACCGGGATCGGCCTGGAGCAGGTCGAGTCCCTCCTCGGCCGACCACCCCACCACCCTCACCAGCCGCAACAACCTCGCCGTCGTCCTAAATCACCTCGGGCGACACCAGGAAGCCGCCGACCTCAACGCCACCAGGCTCGCCGCCCGCGAAAGCGCCCTCGGCTCCGACCACCCCGACACGCTCACCAGCCGCAGCAATCTCGCCGCGGCCCTGCACGAACTCGGGCGACACCAGGAAGCCGCCGACCTCCACGCCGCCACCCTCGCTGCCCGCGAAAGCGCCCTCGACCCCGACCACCCCGACACCCTCACCAGCCGCAACAACCTCGCCGCCGCGCAGCAGCGCCTGCAGGCCGGGACACGGCGTGGCCGCAGGTGGCGGGTGCGTCGTGTTCACCCGTGAACTGTCGTCGGGTGGCCGGTCGGAGGCGACCTCGCACCACGGCAGAATCAGCTGACGGCAGAGCCGGTTGCCGTCGGCGTGGACGATGAAGCCCGGTTCCAGGATTAGCGAGCGGCGACCGGGCTGGCCGGAGAGCCCGCCCACACGCTGGTCCTTCCGTCCGTCACAGTCAGGCCGTATTTGTCGACACTCGGCCGGCCGAGCTCCTCCCACCGCCGGTAGGCGGCGGTGACTTCATCCCAAAGCCGTCGGGAACCGGCCTGAGCGACGGCGAATTCGGCCGCGGTGCGGCCGTCGAAGTCGACCGTCGCCCAGGATCCGGTAGCGGGGTCCTGAAGCCGGAGGCGGGTGTGCGCGTGGTCGCCGCTGGTGTCCCAGGCGTACGAGGCGCCGGGGACGGTGAGGCCGATGTGGAACTCGGCGTCGAGGTCGCCGCCGGCGACCGCCCACGGGGAAAGCGCCGTCGAGGAGAGCGCTGCTGCGCTGTCGTCACCCGCGGGCGCGGTCGTCGGCGGGTGGGACTCGGCGTGGGGGCGTGCCATGGGCATGAAGGAGGCGAAGGAGTGGAAGCGCCCGTGGGCAGGGCCGGTATCAGTGGCCGTGAGTTCGAGGGTGCCGTAACTGCACCAGGCGGACGTCCAGGGGGCCACGATGCGGCCGCGTGCTGGCCTGAGCCCGGCCAGCCATTCGGGCGGCATGTGGTCGACTGAGAACGTGGCCAGGACGACGTCGTAGGGGCCGTTCGGCGGCCATCCGCCGGCGCCGTCCGCGGCCACGACCGTCGGCGCCCGGCCGACCCGCTTGAGGTTCTCCTGCGCGCTGGCGGCGAGGCCGGGGTCGAGGTCAACGGTGGTCACCTGCTCATCCCCCACCAGGATGCACAGCAGTCCCGCGTTGAAGCCGGTCCCCGCACCCAGCTCCAGTACCCGGGGTGGGGCTTGGTCGTGGCCGTTGGGTTCGGTGAGGCCGGCCAGGAGGAGCATGCGGGCGACCATCGACGGCATGGACGCCGACGAGGACGGCAGACCCTCGGTGAAATGGGTGACCACCGGCTGATCCGTGTATGCCGCGGCCAGCCAGCTGTCGGGATCCGTCGTACGGTCCACGGGCCGATAGCCGCCCGATCCGTCGCGCAGCCAGATCCGGTCGGGCAGGAACCGGTGCCGGGGCACGCGCCGGAAGGCTTCCCGCAGGCGCGCGGGCAGGGGCCGGCCGAGCTGCTCCGCGACCTGGCCGAGCAGCCCGTCGACGAGCGCGCCGGTAGCGGGGGCGTCCGGGGCGGCGGGCACGGCTACTTCTTGGGACTGGGGTTGCTGGGCGGCGGAGGCGGGGGTGGCGGCGGAGGCGGGACAGGCCGGTTGGGCTGATGCCCGTCATCACCGACCGGTGATCGATGCTTGCCCTCCACGATCCCTGACACAGCAGACCTCCCACGAGTCGAGAACCCCCAACGATATAGCCGCGGGGGCAGGCACGGCAGAGCGTATGCCGGACATGACCAGACCCCGCGTGGCTGATTCCCGCCCCCTGTGAGCTGCCCGGGCTCCTTCGGGCGGCTGCTCGCAGGGGGCGGGTGTGCGGTCCCAGCAAAGGGCACTGACAGTCGCGCCGGTTGCTCCGGCAGTTGGCGGCCGGACGGATTCGAGCCAGCGGTTCACGCTGGCGGGCACGGAGTGGGCGAGTTCCTTCTGGGCGGCATAGAGGCAGCGCCCCCGGACGCTCCGGCCGTACGGAGGCGACGGTGGTGCACTGGTCGGTGTATCCGGGAGGCAGATGGCAGTTGCAGTGCTCGTCCACCACCGTGACGGGCAGGCCCCAGCTCGGTGCTGACAGCAGCGCCGCCAGCCGCCGGTGGCCGGCCGGGCCGTGGCCTTCAGCGAAGGTGGGATCGATGATCCAGCGTTCACCGCCGCCGCGTTCGCGGCAGTTGAGCCAGCCGGTCACCGCCAGCGGGACACCCAGTGAACGGATCAGGCCGACCCGCCGCAGCAGACCGCTGGTCAGCCAGTCCGACGCCGGGGCGCCCCGGCGGCCCGGCCGCCGGTAGGGACGCTCGGCCGGGTGCAGACGGTGAGGCCGCCCCTGGTGGCACGGCGTCATTCCCCACGTCCTCATCTCCTGGTCCTGGGTCTCGACCGCCCGCCGGAATTCCTCGGGGTCCAAGCCCAGCAGCACGACGGAGGCGGTCGTGCCCAGCAGGCGCAGCAGCACCTTCCCGTTCTCGACGTGGGTGCGGGCACCGGGTACCCCCGTGATCTGGCCGTATTCGTCAGCGCGCGGCAGCAGCGCTTTGGCCAGGTCCAGGGCCTGGGTCGCGTCGGCGTCGCGCCGCCCGACTACGTCGGGCTCGAAACGGATCAGCAGGCGGTCGGAGCGCGGGTCGACGTACTCGATGCCCCACGGGTGGAGCGTGGGGCATCGCCGCCAGGGCAGAGCGGCCATCACCCGCGCCTCCAGCACCAGCTGGCTCGCCTTCGGCTCCGGGATGAGCAGGGAGCCGGGTGCGGCAGCCTCGACCCGCGCGATCGCGGTCTTCCAGGGCAGCCCGGTGTACAGGCTCAGCAGCTCGGCACGGCGTTCGACGACGGTGGCCTTCATGACTCGGAGACCCTCACAGCAGGCCGACTACCGCGAGCGCCACGCGGTCGAGTGCGGGATCAACCGCCTCAAGCGCCACCGGGCGGTGGCCACGAGGTACGACAAGCTCGCCGTTCGCTACGAGGCCACCGTCACGATCGCCGTCATCAACGAGTGGCTCTGACCTTGCTGGCAACGCTCGGTCAGTGAGAAACGCGGTATCGCTGAAGGTGGTGAGGCATTTAGCCTGTGGCGCATGCATCAGCCTCGTAGGCGCGACCGGCGCATGGCTCGCCGCGTGCCATCTGAGCCGGCCCAGCGCCAGGCGTTCCGACTTCCGGCAGTGGGCGCTGATGTAGTCCTGGTCGGCTATTTCTCTGCGAAGCAGAAGGACTTCGAAGTGCTCATGGCATCGGCAGCCGCAGAATTGGCTGCGCGGGGCGCTCGGGTAGTCGTGCAGATTGTGCAGCGACGGGGTGTCTCGGACGGCGGAGTCCAGAAGATGAGCTTGCCCTACTCCTCGCGGACCCTACTGAGCTACGGGAAGGTCCGCGAGGTAGCTCAGGCCTGTGACCAGGCCAACGCTGACGCAGTGATCTTCGTGCCCACCTTGACCGAGCGTCAGCAGCACACGCTGACAGACATGCTTGGCCGCCCCGCGGTGAGTCTCACCAACATCCTCACCGCCGACTGACCGCTCGCATGAGGCGCCCTTTTGAAACACGCCCTAGCTTGATCTTTAAAACCTTTGACGTCGAACGGTGCGTCGAACTCGATCACTCGGTTCGGTAACCGCCGTACACGGAAGCGGCCTTCGTCTGGATCATGTGCTCCGACCAAGGAACACACACGTCCAGCGCGAAGGCCGTGAGGATGAGTCTGCTGCATTGTGATGCCCGGCGAGAGCCGTTGGCGGAACTGTCACGCTTCCGGGATAACTTCTACTCCTGCCTGACCGCCCGTTCGGACGGGCTGTTCGAGCTGGCTGATGTGTTCTGTGCGGCGACGGGCCGGTGAGATCGCTGGCCGAACTGTCGCTGGTGGGCGAACACCGCCGCGGCCACGGCGGGCTCTACGCCGCTGTGGCTCACGGACGGATCGACATCGCCCGGCTGCGGCAGGCACTGGCGGCGGTGCCGCTGCCGCGGGCTGCCGACGGCCGACTGGTCCTGGCCGTCGACGTCACGTGCTGGCTGCGGCCCGACGCCCACACCTCACCCGAGCTGGCGGCCGGGGCGTATTGCGCAGCACCGACAACGGCCTCACGTGGGAAAATATTTCGAGCGGTCTGCAGAACACCGACACCACCAAGCTGGCCGGCGCCCCCGACGGCCGCACCCTCTACGTCGGCGCGGTCGACGGCGGGGTACACCACCTGAAGCTCCGCCGCTGACACGCCGCACGGGCCTGAGCGGTACCGGCACGTGACCGGAACGGGCGCCGACCGGACCCGGAAGTCCCGGGTTCCGGTCGGCGCCCATTGTCCGTGTACCCATGAAGCTGATTCAGCCGTGTCCTTGCGGCGGCCGTCACGGACGCCAGCGTCCGACGGCCGCCGGCAGTACACCGAAGACTCCCCCGTTGTCGCACACCGGCATCCCGTACACCGCGCAGAGAGCAACGATCACGACGGCGCCGCGCCGCCGGGCAGCACCGCTGAGACCGACCACGCTTTCGCCGCCGCCCCACCGTCACGCTGACCACTCCCACCCCAGGACGCCCCGGCTCTCTCCCGGTTGCCGTGCAGGGGACAATCGACCCATGAGGACACGTACGTTGAGGTTCGATGTCTACGCCGACGAGGCGGGCGTCGCCTGGGTCACGGGAATCGTCCAGGAGGCCGTGGTCGCGCGCAGAGCGCACCTCGTGCGGCTGAGCGTCGTGAAGCGCGGCGCCGGGAGCGGCCAGCCGACCGCCGACGAGGACGGGGGCGGAGGTGAGGGCGACATCCTTGCGGAGCAGTGGGCCCACGAGCACCCCGGCCAGGACAGCGGGACCCGCACCTCCGTCGAGCTGTGCGTCCGCGTGCGCTGCTCCCTGCGGACCCGGCGCGCCCTGCGCAAGGCGGTCCTCGACGCCCTGTGCCCCGCCGGACCGGCTCCCCACATCTGCCGCGTGCCGTGGTCCGTCGGCCTGTAGGGGGAACTCCATGACTCAGGCGTGCGTCGTGCTCGGTGGGACCGCACGAGCACGGCACGAGGGCGCCGTCATCCGCCCGGTGTTCGCGCACGCGCAGCCCGGCATGGCGCAGCCGGTCGAGCGGCCCCGCATCTGCGGATCGAACACCGCACCTTGACCAAGAAGCAGGAGCCGGACGAGGGCGGGGCGACCTGGAGGGCAGTGACGACCAGGAGGTCACTGAGCGCAGCCAGGCCTGTCCAGAGCCACCGGGACGTCGAAGCGCTCGCGGACCCGCGGCAGGGGCAGGTCGTAGGCGAGAGAACCGCCGGCCCGGTCGGCGGCTCCACGCCTTCGACGCTAGGGCCTGTGTGATGTCGTGATCAGCTTCTGAGTTCTTCCCCCTGCGCGGGGTGGAATCCGGTAGGACTGTGGTCGTGACGCGTAGGCAAC